>JACRPJ010000010.1 GCA_016213985.1 Candidatus Woesearchaeota archaeon | reverse complement strand
CCGAGGCACGGTGTAATAGTCCTCGCTGATGAGCAGTTTGTTTGCTCTCTTGTCCGATCTTCTGGTCGTTTTCATCTACGACATCAATGATCTCTTCCATCGGTCAAAAACTCTTCTTCGTACTGCAGGAATAATAATCTACAAGTACCGGTATATCTTCGGGGATGAAGCTTAATATCTTTTATCAGTTTGTGGATATTTACAAAACGATAATTAGTGACTTCTTCTGGTTGAGAATGGAATGGTCCAGGAAGCACCATCCTATACACAGTAATAAATACATTGTCGTTATCTAGTGCGGATTTGAATTTAAATAATTTCTTCAACCGGGGATACTGGGACAACTTTAAATGTTGCAACATCTCTTCTTTTATTTCCCGCAATGCAGCTTGGAAATAATTCTCTCCCGAGCGCACGTGCCCCTCCAAGTGGGCCAGTTTTCCCGGAGCGATATCTTTGTGCTTGCTTCTCCTCTGAATCAAAGTATCAGTAAGAGAATTGTCTCTGAATATCAATACTGCTACACGACGATGTAGTAGTCTTTTCTGGTGACAAATAGAACGGCGTGTTCTTCCAATCACTTGATCTTGGTCATTTACTATATCTATCCACTCGTCCATAGCCCCAGGAAGAACAAATCAGTTAATAAATCTAACTAATCACTCTTTTTCCCGTGATGCTTGGAAAGCCAGGATATCTTCGGTACTCAGCTTCTTTCTGTTCTTGAGTTTCTCTCTAACTTCCGCAGTTTTCTCTCTCACTTTAAAATTAAAATCATTTTCCTCTTCCTCCCGGAGGACTTTGCTGATTTTGTTCAATCGGGCTAGCTTTTCTTCCAACTCTTTTTTAATCTGCTCAAACTTAACTTTTAATTGTAGATACTTCTCTGCCAGCAGCTGCTCTTGGCTGCGGAAGGTTTTTAGTTCTTCGTACAGCCTATTTATCTCCTCGTGTTTTCCCTGCGATTGCTTAGCGAGAGTCTGAACGTTATAGTGGAACTCCTCTGCTTTCTGCTTTATTTCAAAAAAGCTGGCTGATGCAGAGCTGATATCTTTCCATGTTTCTCCTAATTTTTCCAGCTCTTTAAACTGGGCTTTAAGTTCTTTTATCTTCTTTTGAAGTTGTTGTTCTTTAGTAAAGGGCATTACTTCAGTTTCTATTTTGCTCTCTAGCTTCTCGATCATTAGTTTGATTTTTACCGGATCGTCTTTGATGTGAAGCTGATCCAGCAATTCCTTCTTTTTCTGGCTGATTCCACGTCTTTCTCCCGCTCGATCCTTCACTTCCTGGTTTAGTTTCTCCCGTTCTCCCTTCAATTCCTTGACTTTTTTGGTTAATTCATCACGTTCTTTCTTGAGCATTTGAATCTTAGAAGCACGGAACTTTATTTTATCGCGAAGCGACCGTAATTCCCGAAAGATGCTTTCTTTGCCAGAATTAAGTTGGTTGAGCTGAGGGTGTAGCGTAGCTACCTCTTTCTTTTCCTGTTGGAATTCTTTTCTTAACTCATCTAAATCTAGGGAATTTTCTTCCATGAATATCACGTTAGGGCAAGCTTGAACTTGCAGTTTAGGTTAAAACCAAATTAAAAATAAAGAACGCTTCTAGTTTTAACCAAATAGGGCACTTAAGCCAGCAGCCGCGGCAGCCTCAGATTTCTTTTCGTCCTCTTTTGGCTTTTCTTCTTTCTTGCTTTCTGCATGTCCGACGCTAGCCGTAACCGGAGCAGCAGTGGGCACAGCTACCGAAGCTTTCTTGATTGCCTCTCCTATGTTCACGTCCTGTAGTGCAGCCACTAGTGCCTTCACCCGGGCTTCATCCACTTTAACTCCAGCAGCGGTAAGTACAGCCTTAACTGCGCTTTCGCTGATTTCCTTCCCTGCTTTGTGAAGCAGCATTGCGGCATAAATGTATTCCATTTTTAATTCCTCCATTGATTTATAAGTGTTTTTTATTTTGTTTAATTTACTTGCTTCTATTTTTTTCTTCTTTTATTGTTACCTTCACATTCCGAAGCGTTCCATCCTTCTGCAGGTGGTCAAAGAGTTCCTTGGTCTGGTCCTGTTTCACATGCCCAAAACTGGGGTGAACAGGTTCTTCCGATTTGGGTTCGGGTGCTTTGGGCTCTATTTCGGCTTCGATGTTCCCTGCCTCTTTGACGGCCAGAGCTTGACTTTCCGCCCTGGCTAAGATTTCACTCTCGGTTTCCTTAGTCAAAATGTTCCCTTCCAATGCTACAGTCTTACTCTCTTGGAATGCCTTTTGCAGCAGCAACTCAATAATTTCATTGGTTGGATAAGCACATTCTAGAGCTAAGTTAACCGCCCATTGAGCTGCTTGAGTGATGTTCTGAACGTATTCTGCTTCGTCAATATGTAATTGCTTAGCCTCAAACACCATCCCGTTTTCCCACACGGCTACTAGGTTTAGCCCAATCTCCATGGGCTTAATATCCAAGCGCTTTAAAGTATCAGATAGTTTCGGTGAAATGACCTCCCCTTCTTTGGCAATCCTGGTGTCAGCTATAATAGCTAGCTTGCCCCCTTCCACTCTGGTTTTGATTCCCACCGCCGCTAGTTCCGAAATTATCGGGCCAGGAGCAAATTTGGTAGGACCAGCTTTAACCAGAATGTCCTTAGGGACTATCTGGCCGGGCTTGGCTGAAGCCTCAGATTTGTTCTTCTGAATTATGGAATAAAGCGTAAATGGATTGCTCTTGCCCAACATCAATGCCGGCATTCCTTTGATCTTCTCTGCCAGTTGCCCAATGTTTTCCTTATTTGATTCTTCCAGCGCTCTGTGGAGCAACTTCTTTTTGGTCATGCAAATCTTTATATCTTTGGATTTGAGCATGGTACGCATCTTCTGTAGCTGTTGTGCCGGAAGGTTCTGCATATCGACCAGGCCAATGACCGGATAATTCTGAATATCTTTAACCAGCTGCAGTACCAGTTGCTTTTTGGCTTCGCTGACCATTTTATATCTTCACCGGCTTACTCATGGTTAGTTTCAAGCATGCGTTCTTGATGTTTTGAGTTTCATCCTGTGGAACCTGCTTGGCTACGGCATTGTATATTGCTAGAACGTTACTGATTATTTCATCATCCTGCTGGTTTTCTTTTCCTGCCAAGCACTGCAAGTTTAGAGCTTTCCTTGCTGACAATCTTACAGTAGAACGAAGTTTTTTAGTAAGCATCTCTAAGTTTGCATTCGCCGGGACTACGCACCCCATCTTTGGGTTGGGCATTTTCCCCCTAGTTCCTAAAATTTTACCGAAAGCCGCGGCTACTCGTGGCATCAGGTTAGCCTGAGAGATAAAATAATCATACTCTTCCGCCAGCTTCTTGGAAGTCTTCTTATCACTATATTTTGGGAACTCGTTCTCTTTGATGGTTAAATCACAGAATTGGTTAGATTGCTCAATCAATTCCTGGTCTACAAATGCGGCTATTTTGACCTGAGTTCCCTTGGATGAGGGAAGAATGGCTATTGCTTCTATGGGGTTAACTTTTAGATCAACATTCTTAAGATTGATAATCAAATCATAAGACTGACAAAACTTTCGCTTGGGTAATTTCTTCAGTTCGTCCAATGCTTTTTGTACCTGTTCCCGATCCAACTTACTTACCTCCTACTATTAGAGTAGTATTAACGGTCAAGGACTCCGAAGAGAGCTTATTTATAAATCTTTCTTTGAGGGCTAGTTCATTACTCTTTAATAAACACATTATAACTGCTTGGACTGCCCGGTTCCACCGAATGATTTATATACTCAAATTATTTAGCTCTTACCTATACTCGACGTACGAGCGTCTCGTAATATCAAACGCACCGGTTGAGCTTAAATCGCTCCATCTCTATTACGGTTATCTCGTGCGTTTGATATATAATCATACAATCGAGGTGATAACTAATGGTACAGAAAAAAGCAAAGATAGAACTGCATCGGATTGCACACTACACTTTCTTTATTGGATTATTAATAGCTATAGTCGCTGGTTTTTTTAGAGACGTATTTCGACCGGAAATACTGGTTACCACCTTAGTAATCCTGGGGTTAATCGTGGGGTTGTTTAACCTAACTGCCAAAGAAACCCTGCCGTTCTTAGTGGCAGCAATTGCGTTGATGCTGGCGGGAATAGTTAACTTGGGGCTGATTCCGGGCGTAGGATTGTACCTGAGAAGCATCCTCAGCAATATCGTGGTTTTCGTAGTTCCCGGAGCGATTATCTTAGGAATGAAAACAATCTGGAAGTTAGCTTCACAGTAAGTTTTTATTTTTTAATTAAAATTTTGGGTTAAAAGAGAGTGTTTAAAATCAATCAGAAAAGTTTTGAGTGTCCTTTTTGCAAGAACAAATTTGTGTCGTTTTTATTCTCAGGGCTGATGGGAGTATATTGTCCCTATTGCCGGAATAGAGTCAGGGTCTAAATAGGGTTATGTGCAGTTGCAAATTCGGGCGTTAGAATGACTGTGATTCTACTTTATCACTTTTCCAAAATTTCTTTGTTACTTCTAAGGCTTTATTTTCGTCAAAACTTTTACAGGTGTAAATTATCAACGATAAAAATTTAGCATTAGACCAAACATAAACGGATATTCCTGAATCAATCAACGGGGACAAAAGCGTCATATCCCTGATTAATATCTTTACCCTCACCACCCGGAGAAAAAATTATTGGTTCTCCATACATTCTAAGTTTAAGGGATTTGGTAATTGTATTGAAGTAATTTATAATGACGCTTTTGTCAGCATCAATTTTATAGAATCCCTCAATTAACAATCTTTGTCTTGTGATGTTTGGTGCTAAATTTTTCATAGTATTAATTAAGAAAATAAAGCTTTATATAAGTTTTTCGCAGTTAGCCCGAATTTGCAACTCTTCGGGATTTTTTTGCTTCGCAAAAACCATTGCACTATCCCTCGGTCTCCGCTACGCTCCGACGCACATTACAGGCATGCCATACGTTAAGTGAAATGCTCGCTCCGGGCACATTTAATTATTTTAGTGGGAGTAATTATATAATCAACTTTTGTATCATGTTTTTCATGGGGAATATTTTCAACAATTTGTAAATCATGAACTGTAGTTGCTATTGGAATTTTACCAAATTTTTCAGTTATTCTAGTAATCTCTTTGTCTCCATAACCTCCACCCTTACCTAACCTCCATCCCTCTTTATCAACAGCTACGCACCCCGTTATTATTAAATCGGGTTTTGGCACATCTTCTAGCCTTTTACTATATTTGAAAGCTCCAGCAATTGTTGAGAAGCCATTATCAAAGTTTTATTATTCTTCAAAATTAGTTCTCTCACATTTCTCTGAGCAAAGTCAGGATTTGTTATAATGATCTTTGCATTTTTCCATTCTTCTAATTGCTGGAGCAGGTTTGCTGCCTTTTCACTTCCTTCAAAATTTGGTATTCTGTCTTTTAATGGAAAAGGGAATTTTGCAACATTTTTTTCTTGTAACAATTTCCAGATCTTTTCTCTTAATTCTTTCTTTTGTTTATTTATGTCCATATTAAGAGTAGATGTCTTTTTACTTTAATAAATTTTAGGTACCCTCCGCTCACACTCTCCCTCACTGGCCATATTGGCGACTTTCTACAGAGCTTGATTGCCCACTCCGCTAAAATAGCCAGAGCCCAAAAACCTTAGAAATCATTTGTACACATCTTTTCTATGATCAAAGCAGTTTATAATAATCTTGTCCCGTTCTATTCTATAAATTATCCTAAAAGGCGGGACCCTTATGCTCCGATGACCCCTCAGATTATACTGCAATGGCTTTCCGTATTCAGGAAGCTGCTCTAACTTCTGGAGACGATTAATAACTCTTATCCTTGTAGATTTATCTTTGATTTTCTTAAAATCTTTCTTAAACTCTTCTGAGAATATTATTTGCATCTTAAGCCATCAATAAGTCATCTATTTCTTCATCACTCATAGAAGTATCTGCTTTTACAAATTTACCTTTCTTTACTTGTTCTTCACTTCTTCTGATTTTTTCAATTAGCAGCATATCGTCCCTTAGAGCTTCTTTCTTAATTTGTTTTAACATAATATTACCGTCTTCATTAAATACAATAAACTTTGTTGATGGCTTTATGCCTGCATCTTTCCTGATTTCTGAGGGGATAACTACCTGTCCATTTTTTGATATTTTAGTTATAGCAACTTCCATTTTGCATCACCTTAAAAACGAAGTGTTTGAGGTTCCAAAAATCGGTGATTTTTGATATCTACGATATATTTTAATATTAAAATAGATTTTATATATAAACTTTTTGGTTCTTGGGCTCTCAGAGCCTTAATCATGTCCATTGAATGGAACTTTGACTTTGCCGATAAGCACCAGCAAAAACTCGGCTGTTAATCCGAGATACCAATACATTAATAGAATTACCT
>JACRPJ010000009.1 GCA_016213985.1 Candidatus Woesearchaeota archaeon | reverse complement strand
CTCAGCTCTAACGCTTCATGCGTTCCGGTAGATGCACCGGAAGGAACCGCTGCAGTATATTTGTGTTTTCTGATAGTAACATCTACTTCAATTGTAGGATTACCCCGGCTGTCTAGTATTTCACGGGAGGTTATTGAGGCTATTGAAGATATCGTGTGCATATTAATCCTCCTGCCAGAACGGCATAAGTTCGTGTTTAAATTTATTTTTAATTAGAAATGAGCGGATTTTAGGCAGGTGCTCGGCTGGAACAATAAACACACTTTTACCTAACTTTCTTCCCTGGTACTCGCGAACCAGTCCTATTTTAGAGTACTTCTTCTTTCCTCTCTTCTGGACATATCCATATAACTCTCTCCATACGGACAGATTTTTGTTGCGACTCTTCCCGGGAGACACTACAAAAAGATAATACGGCTTTGTTTTAATCTCTCCCGAATATTTTCCGAATAATACAATTCCATTAGCGATTAAGCTTCTCTTAAGCTCATCCCATTCTTCCAGCTTGCCCACAGTGCAGCTTATTTTATTTCTGACCCCTAACAATGACCAATACTTCTTAAACTTGGTACTATCATAAAACTTATCCACCACACCCACTACTTTTGGTTCAATTATTTCGTCAGTTACATCTACAAATAAGTCAATATCACTATTTTTGCTTTCTTCTCCCCGGGAAACTGACCCAAATAGAATTATTTGAATAATTTTTCCAGCTTCGTGGTTTAAGTTCTGCATTAGGAAAGAGACACAATCCTGAGCATAGGCTATCAACTTATAATTCATGTCCGGTTACCTCAGTAAATATTTCTTTCAATGAGTTAAAGTCTTTGACTAAGTTTTCCAAAACCTCTTCACTCTGGCGCTTCCCATAACACAACTTGTTTCTTTGTGCTTCAATTTTGGAAGCTAACGAGATGATTTCTGATTTATGAGGGAAGTCAAATGGGAACTTTTCTTTGATTTTCTTGGGTGAATTTAACCATTCGTGCTTGACCACAAACCCCGGGTCGACTAAATTGTGCTCATGAAAAATTATCTCCAGCATATCCATAGCTGCTGCCGAAGCATGAAATCCAAGCGAACGTTGTTTAAACGAAAGTCCTTTTTTGACTGCTTCTTCGAGCTCTCTCACACTTTCTTTCAGGCTCTCCAGATGGCTTTGCACGTTCATAGGCTGATTTATGTGACTAAGTATATAAACTTTTTGTGACTAAGTAACGTAAGCGTTGTGAATTAAAAAACATCTACTTCAATCGTCGGATTGCCGCGGCTGTCCAGGATTTCGCGGGAGGTGATGGAGGTTATGATATGCATATTAATCTCTGACAATTTATTTACTCACACTAGCTGAAGTTCCGGTTCCACTTAAACCGTAAGTCTTGTAACTCAAATACATATTGTAAACTGAATTCACGTAACTATTAATTTTCATAAACTTGCACGCTCTTCTGGTAACACCCGGATGACCTTTACAAACCTCCGCATTAAACCAAGGCGTATTATATTTTGGATTCTGTTTGACAAAGTTTTCATCTTGTAACTTTTGATTCACTGCCGACCAGGTTGCAGGAGCACCAACATCTTTTGCTGCAGAATTTATCAACCCTTCACCAGCATTATACGCTGCAATCACACATTTCACTCTATCTTCACTTTCTGCATTAATTCCACAGCCACTTACTCCTGCCAACTTACTTTTTAACACGCAAGTTCCAACGAAAATACTGGACTTTGGATCATAAGGGTCGTTTTTGAGAGAGTATTGAGTACTGAGCGAATTGAAACACCCATCCCAACTACCTGAACATACTTGCATTAACCCTTTACAGTTACCTTCAGACGTTGCAGTGGGATTAAACTGGGATTCGTATTTCATAAGTGCTTTGATTAATGGAGCTTCTATCTCAAGTGCTTGTGCCGCCTGCTGAATTAACTCGTTATACTCATTTCCGCCCGGACTGGGCTTGTATACTTTTCCTACTGCAGTTGGCGCTGGTGCATAAGTTAATGTAAAATAAACTTCCTCAAAATTCCTCCAGTTCCAATCCCCCAGAGAATTATCCCATACAAAGCCATTTCCAATTCCACCAACATAAGGGCCAACTCTGATCCAAGTTTCATCAATTTCTTTCCATCGCTGCGGCAGATTCTTAGGAACTTTCTGGGAAACCGCAAGTTCTGGCTCCGCCGCTTCATATCCTGAAGGGACGCTTGGTGGCAGAATCGGTATCTGTGAAGGTGCAATAGAATACCCAAACACCTCATTCAACACTTTATCTGACATTGCTTGATATCCTTTAGCATTAGGATGAACATTATCACACGAACCGCCGTAAGTTGGGTGCATACATGGTGCTACCCCAACTAATAAGCTGTAAAAATCTATCACTTGGTCGACAGAATATCCTTCCTGATTCCTAATCCATTCATTCACTGCTCCAACCACAAAATTTTTCTCAGGCATATCTTTCTTATTAAACGGAGGTATGGTAATGGCAACTACTCTTTCCACCCCATTCTCTCTAACCGCTAAGTAAATTGCCCCTAAATTATTCGTTATCTCTATTGTGCCCACATCATTATTAATATCATTAGTCCCTCCCAGAACAATTAAAGTGCGAACCGTAGGGCTTATGCTGTTGACCTTAGCTAGCATCTCTCCTGTAGTAGCCCCTTCAATAGCATAATTAATCGGCTCATTTCCACACGCTTTAATGAATTCTTTCCCCCACCCTACGGTGAGCGAATCTCCTAACAGAGCAACTTCATTAGTGGCACAAGAAGTCTCTGCCAACACATTAGGTAAAATAGTTACAACTAACATTAACATAATTACAAACGAAGTCAGTTTAGTTCTCCGCATTACTCACTCACCACTTTAAACGTTTTCAATGTAACTGTCCTCTTTACCAACAGAGGATTTTCTACAATTAATTCTAACGAATATTCTCCTTCAGGAGCATCGTCGGCTATAACAAAATAATCTTTAAACGATACTTTCTCTTTAAGCTCACTGCTAGGGATATCGAAGTGGAAGTTATTCTTCTCATCCACATCAAAGAGGATCTTTCCCTGCGAGTCTTTTACCCGATAATTTTCCACCAGCATTATATCGCCGTTGTAAGTACTGCTTTCGACCACGAACCGGAAATGCACTTCGCTTCCCGAAACAAAAGTATCTCCTTCGTTCACACAGTTATATCCGGGGTCAACATAATCGCAAAGCTGGAACTCCTTCACTGCCAAAGAGCCTTCCCTTCCCATCGGAATGAACTCTGCATTTAATATCGGCACTTGCTCATTCTCAGCCTTAACTGTAATTATTCCCGATTGTACTAACAGCAATACCGTTCCTGAAGTAAGCACTACCATTATCAACATCACCAACAGTTCAGTTACTCCTTTGCTTTGAGTGTTCATGTTACACTTGGACAGGAAAGCGTACTATTTATCTCTCCCAAATATTTACTTATCTTCTGAAACTCTACTGTATTAACCACTTCCGGCGGATATGGTGATGCCGGCTGGTCTATCGTAACATACCGGCGGTTGAAAAACATCTCCATGTAATTGCAGATGGTGGATTTCTGAGAAACTTTCCAGTTAACTGTGTCGGTCATTATGTACGCTGCGACTATATAAAAAATTGCTTCAGCATCTTCCAAATCCGGCTCTCTTCTATCTAAAATCTGCTGGGCATATTTGACCACATATTCATAATTTCCAGCATTAAATTCCTGATAGAACTTGCTGGTAACCTGAGAGGCAGTAGACTGAAGCTGAATGGTAATAGTCTTGCTAGTCTTGCTTTTCCCAAACGCCGGTGCTTTTAATGGAATTATCGCATCGAAGCAATCGCCGCTGGCATCGGGCTGCAGCAAACTCATTTCCACATTAATTGATTTAGATCCGGGAGTATAACCGCCGGCAGAACCGCCTGCTGCTCCGATTTGGTATGTACATTGCCCGGTAGTTCCTACTGCTGCGGGAGGCGCACCTACTAAGTTCTTTACTTTGAGCCCGCCGATATTAAACCAAGCATTCAGGATTTGCGGGGAAGTGAGCAAGTTATTGTTATTATAGGTTAGATAACCCCCCCCAAGAGTGTACCCGCTAGAAAGAGAATCAAAATTTAAAGATACGGAAGGGGGAACTTGTATTCTGTACTGTTCAGAAGCCCCAACTTCGTAAGTAAACGTGAATGACTGGGAAGTTAATGAGGCAGCTACCGGAGAAAACTGTGGATACACACTGCATCCCGCTCCCGAAGCTAAAGTCAAAGTGCTTCCCGCTCCAGTAAACATCTCTTCAGTTACTGTTCCCAGTGGAATAGACGGATAATACGGTCCAGGAATGCTTTCAGGAAGAAGTTCAGATGGATACTCTCTTGGTGTCCCCTCCATTCCACTAATCTTAGTTTTCAAGCAATACTTTCCGCCATCAGTCATAATATTGCCTCTAACTTTAATGGAATCTCCTTTCACAAACAAATTAGGTGTGTCACAGTTCGCCCAAGTTTGGGTCTTAGAGTCATAACAGCTTATTCCCGGTTCTTCAAAGTAAGCTCCGGCTCCGCCGCCAAACATCTTCATGATTTCCGGACAGAAATATCTACCTGAGGTAGGAATAACCTGGCACACAAACTCTCCCGGCGGAGAAGTATCCGTAAGCGGGAAATAAAATACTCCATCACCATATCCCTCATCA
Organism: Candidatus Woesearchaeota archaeon; assembly: GCA_016213985.1. GTDB lineage: Archaea > Nanobdellota > Nanobdellia > Woesearchaeales > GW2011-AR9 > JACRPH01. The sequence goes on along the minus strand of JACRPJ010000009.1, from coordinate 2,196 downwards.
AAGCAGGTTTCCGCATCTTCATGCCGATCCAGATTTAACTTGACCACCACATGATCATATCTAAAATGAGTGTTTAAAGCTTTCTGTGGAGAAGGAATACCCATATCTACCACGGTTCCGGCTCTTAAGTCAAACATTCTGCCGTGTTCTAAGGGCATAGTTCTTTCTCCTTCCAATGAAGTGGTTTCCTGAATATTTATACAATCACATCCTTGCTCACCGCATTGTATTCCCGGATGGCCTAAATCTTCCTGTCCCACACATTTCAAGTACACATCAGCAGATTTTATCTTGCATCCGGGTAAAATTGTAACACCCAAATTATAGTTGTACACTGCCGTTCCTTTGGAAGGATTATAAGTTGAAAATTCTCGCTCCGATGGAACTACCACAACTGAAGTTGCCGTAGGGAACGCATAGGCTGAATCCATAATGAAATCCATCCCCATCGGCCAATCAAACCCAAATGCGGCCATGCAGATAGATTGAGCGTATCCTTTTGCTCCACCAGCAAAGAATTCATTTAAATTTCCATTAGTATAATCTGAAGTAACTTCATCAATAGAAGAAGACATCGCATCGTCAATTGAGCCAAATACCGCAGAAGAAACTGCGGCTACGCCCTCCAGCGTTCCACCTTTCCCTTCTTTACCTGCATCTTGAAAGCTAAATGGGCTGCATCCCGAAGCGAGATAGGCGATGCCTTTGTACAGTAATCCACATACTTGCTGAGAGAATAAAGTTTTACACGTCCCTGCATCTTGCAATCCATTTTTCTTGGCATCAAGTATGCAACCTTGTACTGCTTGTAATATGCTTCTTAACATAACCAGTCGTGCTCTAATTCCGGGCAAGCATATCGTCTGGAATGTTCCAATTATTTGGGTATGAGGATTAACTTCATGCTCAGTTTTCTCACTGCCAATATAATCCAAAGGTGAATCTGCTCCAAAAGCTGATGAGAAATCTCTTCCGCGATAGTAACGCCATTCTGGATAGTATGTTCCCCACACTTTACTGCTGCGGTAAATATCCGCTTGACGGTACAGCCAATCTTCCTCCTTCTCCGCTAATCGAGCTCCATAAGGTGCTTTGGCGGGCTTCTCATCCGGAACACATACACATTGAAGCATACCAGTTTCTCTGTCTGCTGGTTCAATAGGGTCTCCTTTAGAATTAAAGTTGATAAAACAATCAGCAGTATACCCCGCCGGATAGGCCCCTTCAGGCAGTTTATGTTCAGGGTCTTTTCCTTGGAAGATAACTTTTCCACCCAAACCAATGCCAGATACTTTTTCATTAATTACTTCTTTATAACATCCAAAACTACCGTTCTCCCATGCGCTTTTTAGATAACGATTGGTGGGAACACCAAAATCTTCATCCGCCTTGAACCCGAGCTGGCTCTTGCACACATTTTTGCAGGTTCTATCCTGTCCTACCAATAACTCCTCTGAGCCGGGGGGCCGGTAGGCAAACAGATTTTTATTTGGAGTAGCCAAAGCCTCTTCAATCTTAACTGTGCGCGGCGCTAACCACTGTAATTGAACTGTTTTCTTCTCTTCCTCCTGCTGTGGATCGGCATAATAATATTGGTCATTTAACGAATTAAGGTAACAGGGGAAAGTCCCTTTTTTCTTTAAGTCCAGATAAAGAGCGCTGATTTGAGTGGGATTGACAGTTTCTTTAACTACTTCATTGCAGTTTTCTATCAGCCTCAAGGGAATTCCCCGACTGCTGGCAGCGCATTGCGTCTGCTCAATTATTACTGCATCCACTTGGTGCTTTTCTTTATTCGACGTCCATCCTGCGGGAACTTTTCTGCAGAAAAATCTATCACAAGTCCACCTATACGCTTGGTCAAGATATTTCTCCGTTTTCCACATGCCTGCAGTAGCGGGACATTTATCATCTAAAGTATTTTTTTCATTAGAATTAGCGTCATCTTTACAAGCTCCAGCTTTATCATATGAATCTTCAATTCCATCATTGCAAATTACATCTCTTTCGCTATCCAATAATAATACGTTCTGATTATAAGGACATTTCTTAACTGCAAACGCCTCAATCTTGGACGTTACAATCCTTACATAACGAACCACCATCTTTAGCGTAAATGCGCTTACACAAGAAATCCCAGCTATTTTAATCGCCGTTTCCAAGTAAGGCATAACTTTATTGATGGCATTTATGGTG
>JACRPJ010000013.1 GCA_016213985.1 Candidatus Woesearchaeota archaeon | reverse complement strand
TTTCCTTCTTGAATTCCTTTTTCTATCACTTTTAATCGTGTGCAGATAATCATTCTGAATTTAGGTATGCCTTCAATGGAAATGCTTTTACCATTGCTAAGCTTTTCTGCCAACGCAAAGCGCTCTTTATGTGATTTTAAGACCGTGAATTTATACTCGTTATCATCTTTGTTTATTTTTAGAGTAATGTTACCTTTTTTAGTTGTTCCTTTCTCCATTATTTTCCCTTTTATTCTTAATCTGCGCTTAAACTCTTTTATTTTCTTCTCTTTGTTGGCGAGTACGGTTAAACGGTCGATTAGAGTGGTGTCAATCATTGTCTTTAACTCACTAATTTTTGCTGATTTTTCAATTCTTTTAATTCAAACTTAGGATGGTAAATCCCTAAATCTTGTTTCCATTGGAATTTACTTCTCTGCTTCCATTGAGCAAAAGAGGAATCCTCATAATTTTTGAAATCTTCAATGGAACAATTATTTATCTTACAAAAATGGTTAATTATATCTTCTTTTTTACTTTTCTGTTGCCGGAGCATTTTATCGCCATCTGCACTATGAAGCCATAACCCAATATGTTTAATTTTATGACATAAATCACATAAATGATGAACTGCAACTAATTTTTGAATGCGTTTGTAATCATCATACTCCCAAAATTCATGTGCCTCCAAATTTCTTTCTTTTTTTCTGCATATCCAGCAATGCTTACCTTCGGTTTCAAATAAATACTGTTTCAATCTGTGCCACTTCTCCATTTGATTATTATTTGTGTAATGATGGTATAAATTGACATACCAAATAGTTGAAGGGACAAGCTCAATACTTAGCTTAAATTGTTTAGTAATCATTTTTGTTGAAATTTTTAGGGACACTATACGTTTGGTCTGTTAATTTAGCAGAAGCAATTCTGCTGGTTCTAAATTTTCTCATTTCTTTTTTAAGATGGCAGTAACCAATGGTGTATTTTGCTGAGGTGTAATATACATCTATTTTTCTCTTTTTGAATTCGGCGTTGTCCATATTAAAATAGCTAATTTCAACTGTTTGTAATTGCTCAAATGCACTTTTTAGTGTACGATGTGTTTTTTCATCAATAGGATTATTATATGTATGATATTTCTGCCGTAAAAAATCTCTGTCAATTTCTTCTTGGGCTTCTGCTGGCAGTTGTTGGGCTACTTTCTTAAGAATGGAAGAGATTATTTTTCTGGATATTTGCTCTTCATATTCATCGTTGTAATCATTGTAATACTCTTCTTCACTTTTCGGGGCATTTTCTTGATACTCTTTTACGATTTGGTATAATGCTTCGAGTTCGGAGGGGGTGAATGTTCTTTGGGACATTTTTAATACTATATCTTAAGATTTTTTATTTCACCAAGTATATTCTGCTGGTGGCTCTTAAAACGCAGCATGAAGAGTATAATCAAAACAGTAGTAGAAATACTTATTACACTCAGGGATAAAAACTGTCCTGGTTTACTAATATCAATTTGTTTAGTTATAAAAGCAATAAAAACACCAATAAAATAAGTAAATAAAATAATGATAGCGGTGTTATAGTACTGTAAGTATTTGTTGTATTGGAGATCTAACAGGTTTTTCTTGACTTTATCTGATATCTCCATCTTAATCACCAAAAGCTATGGCTAAGAGAATCAGTCCGGCAACAACAAGAATCACTGCACCGGTAGCGAATCCAAATCTTTCCTGAAGGAAAAGTGGCACCGCACCCAGAACCCCGATCACCGTACTTATAACTCCAGCAACAGCTAAAATATTTTTCTGTGTTTTTTTCATGTATTCTCACCTCTTATTATACTCATTTCAAACTCTCCTCAATTATCTTCAACATCAGCTTCAGAGAGTTTCCTGTAATAATCTGGATTATTTTTGAAATCCGTGACTATTTTTTTTAGTTTTTCTTTTGCTTGTTCTTTAGTAGACATATCCTAAAACAATTTTAAAATAGATTATAAATCTTCTGCAAATGAACATTTAATCAAAAAATCGCCGGCTTTGTGTAAATATTAATCCTGGATAAAAATAACCCAAGCTTGTGTAAAACCCACCTAACTCGTTACACCAAGCCTTTTTTCCATTAAATTTATATATAAGTTGTTGTTTTAACCTAAACAGGGTCAAGTTTAAATCAACAATATTTAATGGAGTGCCTAATCATGGGAAGATATACTTTATGGGATGAGAAGAAAAATGAAAGATAACCTACCAGAAAAAAAGACGGGAAAAGAAGCCAAGGAAACTGCGGAAAAAGAAAGAGCAGCTCAGGAGAGCAAGAAAGAAGAAAGAACAGAGACTGCCCCAACAGAAACTAGTGCTTTAGAGCAAAAGCAGAAAGAGCTAGAAGAACTTACCGAACTGCTCAAGCGTACTCAAGCCAGCTTTGAAAATTATCGTAAAAATACCGAAAAGCGCCTGGAAGAGTTTCAGCAATTGGTCACCAAAGACCTGCTACTGCAGCTCCTGCCACTGTTAGATAATTTTGAGTTGGCTCTGAAAACTTCCACCAACAATATCGAGGACCTGAAGAAAGGGGTAGAGATGATTTACTCCCAACTCTTCACCCTGTTGGAAAGTCAGGGACTGGAATTAATCCCTACTGAGAACAAAAGGTTTGATCTTTATTATCATGAAGCTTTGATAAAAGAAGAATCCAGCGAATCTGAAGGAACAATCTTAGAAGAACTACAGAAAGGTTTCCTGCTTAATGGAAGAGTAATCCGCCATGCCAAAGTTAAAATCAGCTCAGGAAAGAAAACCGAGAACAAAGAGGGTAAAAGAGGATAAACAGAGCACCCCTAAAAAGAACAAAACAAAAGTCAAATCAAACGAGGTAAACAAAATGTCTAAAAACAACAGTAAAGTTTCAGGAGTAGCAGTAGGAATTGATTTGGGTACTACTTTTTCTGCCGTTGCAGTAATGGAAGGAGGGAAACCAGCAATAATCAATAATTCGGAAGGGGCGAGAATCACTCCCAGCGTAGTCCATATCAAAGATGATGAAGTTATCGTCGGACAAATAGCCAGGAATCAAGCCATCATTGATCCTTCTCATACCGTTCGCTCTATCAAGAGAAAAATGGGCTCGAACGAGAAAGTAGAGATTGACGGGAAGGAATATACTCCGGAGCAAATCTCCGCCATGATTCTACAGAAGCTAAAGCGTGATGCTGAGGCATATTTGGGGCAGCCGATAAAGAATGCAGTCGTTACTGTTCCGGCTTATTTTAATGATGCGCAAAGGCAAGCTACCAAAAATGCAGGAGAAATTGCCGGTCTTAACGTGTTAAGAATCATCAACGAACCTACTGCCTCTGCTCTGGCTTATGGCCTAGATAAACAAGAGAAAGACCATACCATCCTCGTCTTCGATTTCGGAGGAGGTACTTTCGACGTTTCCATTCTGGAATTAGGTGGAGGCGTGTTTGAAGTAAAAGCCACCAGCGGGGACAATCAGTTAGGAGGAGATGATATCGACGAGCTCATCGTGAACTGGCTTATCGACAAATTCAAGAAGAATACCGGAATTAACTTGAATAGTGACCCCCAAGCCATACAGAGATTAAAAGAAGCAGCCGAGAAGGCCAAGATTGAATTGTCTAGTAAGATGAAAGTAGAGATTAACCTTCCGTTCATCACTGCAGATAAAAGTGGGCCAAAACACCTTCGGGAAGAGATGACTCGAGCACAATACGAAGAAATGATTACTGATATCTTAAAGCGCTTGGAAATCCCGGTAAAGAATGCGATGCGTGATGCCGGTTTAAGCAGCAGTCAGGTTAACAAAGTTATTTTTGTTGGCGGCTCCACCCGAATACCCTGTGTACAAGAATTGGTCCGGAAATTAGTCAGCAAAGAAGGAGATACGTCCGTCAATCCTGATGAAGCGGTAGCACTAGGAGCAGCTATTCAGGCAGGAGTACTAGCCGGAGATGTAAGAGATGTCTTACTATTGGACGTTACCCCTTTAAGCTTGGGAATAGAAACACTGGGCGGAGTTTTCACTAAAATAATCGACCGTAATACTACTATCCCCACAAAGAAATCACAGATATTTAGCACGGCTGCAGACAACCAGACGGCAGTAACCATCCGGGTTGGCCAAGGAGAGCGTCCCATGTTTCACGACAATAAACCCTTGGGGCAGTTTGACCTGGTAGGAATACCCCCGGCACCGCGCGGAATCCCTCAAGTGGAAGTAACTTTTGACATTGACAGCAACGGGATCGTCCACGTCAGTGCTAAAGATTTAGGGACAGGAAAAGAGCAGAACATCAAGATTATCGGTTCTACTTCCTTGTCTAAAGAAGAAATTGAGCGCATGAAAGAGGAAGCCAATAGGAACGAGGCAGAAGACCAGAAGCAGCGGGAAAAGATTGAAGCAGAAAACAATGCCGATGCGGTAGTCTACCAAACCAAGAAAATCTTAGAAGAATATGGAGATAAAGTGGATGCCAGCACAAAGAAAAAGATTGAAGAGAAAATCAAAGCAGTAGAAGAAGCAAGACTGCTCTAATTTTTTTTTTTTTTTTTACAAGAAGATTCCCTCGGAACAGCAATGTTTGGACTGGTTTGAAGAATTCAAAGTACCTAAGAATATACTTCAGCATTGCTTAAAGGTAAGAGAAGTGGCTTTGTTACTAGCTCAGAAATTAAAAAATAAAGGAATAGACATAGATTTAGAACTAATCGGGAAAGCTGCCCTTTTACATGACTTATTTAAAGTGGTCTCATTTAAAGAACTGAAGTCCAACCGTTTTCATGATTACGTTTTTACTCCGGAAGAAACTGCCATGTGGAGATTTCTGCGGGAAAAGTATCCCAAAATGTATGAAGGTGAGGTTGCTTATGTTTTCTTCAATGAAGATTATCCCGAATTAGCCCTGTCCTTAAAAAACATCAGCGACCTCAAAAAGCAGGACAAAACCTGGGAAGAATTATTGGTGCATTATGCTGACTGGCGGGTGTTTAGAAACAATATTGTTTCCGTTCAGGAACGGATGGATTACCTGAGAGAAGTTTACCCCCGTACTTATGAAGAATGGGAAAGGGATTTTCACACTACTTTAGCTTTTGAACAGAGAATCATGGAAAAAATTGGTCTCTCTCCGGAGCAGTTGGTAGGAGAAAACAACTCGTCGGGTGAGGGATGTGACAGGATGATCTAACCATGGCCGAAAAAAATTATTATAAAATTCTGGGAGTAGAGAAGGAAGCAAATAAAGAAGTGATTAAGAAAGCATATAAAAAACTAGCTTTAAAATACCATCCCGACCGTGCACCCGAAGATAAGAAAAAAGAGTATGAAGAAAAATTCAAAGAGATAAACGAAGCCGCTTCCATATTAGCTGACGACAAGAAAAGGCAGCAGTACGACCAGTTTGGCAGTTCTGCCTTCAGCGGAGGGGCAGGAGGATTCCAGGGATACGACTTTTCTGATATCATGTCCCAGTTTCGCTCAGGCATGTTTGGCGACTTTGATGATATCTTTGATCAGATATTTGGAGGAGGAGGGGGCAGAAGAGGTGCTTCGAGGTCAAGAAGAGGAGCTGATTTAGTATATGAAATGGAAATAACTCTAGAAGATGTTTATAATGGTGCCAAACAAAGCATCATTTTAAATAAATTAGAACGTTGTCCCGAATGCAAAGGGAAGGGTGCTAAAGAATTCGAATCTTGTCACCACTGTCACGGCTCTGGTTACATAAGGAAAACGCAACGCACTCCTTTTGGAATATTTCAGCAGACTGGCCCATGCGGAGCGTGCTATGGGAAAGGAGAACTTCCCCGCGATACTTGTTCTAAATGCGCCGGCGAGGGAGTAGTACGAAGAAGGAAAGAAATTGAAGTAACTATTCCTCCGGGGGTAGAAGAAGGGATGCGCCTCCGGATTAAGGGAGAAGGAGAAGTAGGGGAAAACAATGGCCCGTCCGGCGACTTATACGTAATTGTACATATTAAAGACCATAAAGTGTTTGTCCGTAAAGACCATGATCTGCATTTAACCATTCCGATAGGTTTTACTCAAGCAGTTTTGGGAGATGAGATTGAAGTCCCTACCCTAGATGGGAAGGCTAGGTTAAAGATTCCTGCGGGAACTGCTTCTGAGACTACTTTCAGGATGAAACTCAAAGGCCTGCCGGTGTTAAATCAAGAAGGGATTTATGGCGACCAAATGGTTAAAGTAAGAATCGAAGTGCCTAAGAAATTAAGCAGAACTCAAGTAGAGTTAATCAAGCAGCTGGATGAAGAAAAGCCCAGTGCCCATTTTCTGAAGAGGATTTTTGGGTGAAGTTATTTATTATATCTAACATCCAAAGAAAAAGAAAGAGCCGAGCTTATAAAATATTTCTGTGATTATTCTTTGAATTGCTCTAATAAATAAATCCTCATCCAGGAGAGGAACATCAGGGAAACCACTAGATCAAAAATCGTGGTGGAAGTGGGATGGGTGATGAACAATTTAAAGAGTAATAGTATTCCGGTAACGATTATTGCGGCGAGGAGAATTAACAGCCAGACTTTCCAAAGTTTTTTCCATTTGAGTTTAAGTAGATGAAACGCTTCACCGATAGATAGCCAGACTTTATACTCCCGAACAAAAGAATAATAAACTAGGAACACTCCGCTGATGAGAATTAAAACGAGGAAGAAACTGAACATTCCTCGAAACAGGGAAGAAAGGTTCTGCATTAACGTGAGATGTTCGAAATAAAAGCTAGGGCTGATACCCAGCAGAGAGTTGACGAGCCAGGTAAAAATAAATATTAAGATCAACCCAATTATTCCCACCAGGAGTAACGGGAAGATGAGAGCAAGATGAAGCCAGTTCCATTTCCAATAAGTTTTGGAAGTGAGTTTCTTATTTTGGAGAAGATTCCAAATCAACGCCTGGGCAAAAGAGTAGAGCATCCAGGAACCTATTACCAAAACGATTAAAATTATCAAACATAAAATAATGGTAGACTGAAGTCCACCGACTAAAGGCAAGGCTTGCTCTGGAGAATTAACTATCAATTCTTGAAGTTCGGCTACGCTCTTGTCTCCAGTAAGGGAAGCTACTTTCGCAGAAAAGTAGCTGCCTAATCCATAGAATGCAGCAACGATGAGCAGGATAGTGATAAGTTCAACCAGAAAAGTCTGCCAGAAGACTTTCTTTACTTTGAATGAAGTAAGATACGGCTTAAACATAGTGAGGAATTAAAAAGAATGAGTATAAAAAATGTTCGTTTTATTTGGATGTGGATACACCATAGTACGTTAATCCTAAACCAGCAGCAGTGCATACTCCTAAAAGGATTATTCCTGTATAACTAACTGAATCACAGGTTCCTCCCCACGATTTAGCATACGCACAGTTCTCCTCTTGCTCTTTTTTAACACGCGGCATACTGATTAATCCATAAAGAAATAAACTCCCACAAATACCCGCAGTTACTCCCCCAATAACAGTACAAGTACTTCCACAGCCGCTGCTGCGCTCTGCCGGCGGAGTATAACTTGGTGAATAAGAAGGTTGATTATAATTCGGTTCATTGCTAGGTTGAGAAGGTGAATTCGGAGACTGCTTTTTCTGGCACGAAGGCAGATAGGGCGGACACGAGGGATCATTCTGCGCTAATAATCCACTTTTTTCCAGTTCTGTAGGCACTTCCAACTCTAAATCAGTCAGATGATATCGAGATTCAGGATTCTGCCCCGCTTGCAGAGAATACCGAGGAGTTAAATCTTTCTGTGATAAGCTAGCATATGCCGGAGCGGAAAGGATGCTGGCCATAACCAAAGGAGCAACAAATTTTCCTACTGTTGAATTTAATAGCAATTCAAGCATTTTAGATTAGCAAAGAGGAGATATATTTAAACTTTATGCTACTATAAAATGATTAAATCATAATATTTATATATCTGGGTGAATTTTTAACAGTTGAATGATTAAAAAACTAGACGATTTGGTTTCACTTGGAAAGAAACTGGTTATGCCGGTCGTGGCTGCGGCAGTGATGGGAAGTTCTGCAGGATGTGCTGTTACTTACGCCAAACGTGACTATGATAAATATCCCGCCTATCGTGAAGAGATTGCTATGCACAATATGCAGGAAATTGCCAAAGACATTTGCTATATGTATTTTGACGTGCGGCCATATCCTCAATGCAAAAGCTTAACTTTTGATGAGACCGGGATTTATTATATCGGAAGGAATTATTCAGGATTTGGAAAGCATAGTAGTATTAAAAACAAAGATTATTACATAAAGTGGGAAGATATTTATCATGTTGAGGTAGAGAGTATTCTTAAAAACCAACCCATTTCCGTATTAGATGGACCGGTTGGTTATTATAAAGTAAAAATCAACGGGGAGGAGATAGAAATAGGAGGATTAGAGGGACGAAAACAAGCGAATGATTTTGCTGAAGGACTCAGGATAAAAGTTGAAGAACACAAAAAGAGAATAAATAAAAAATAACTACCAATTCATATTCTTGCTTACTTTTCCACCAGAGACGGTAGTAGAAGTGATAGAAGATTTTCCAGAATTTCCCCAGTTGACTTCTCCGACCGAAGAGATATCTGCAGAGAAGCAGACATCGCCAATGACCGAAGTAGTTAAGGTTTTCATCGACTGGGGTGCTTTATCCCACCCTATGCAGGCCTCCTCGTAGAGGTTAGGGCGCCGTTCTTTAGCTCAATCGGTCCTTTGGTGTTGTAGCCCTTTTGGTAAAGAGGAATAGCTGGATCACTTACCTGATCATCAGCATTATTGTCTAGATAGATGTTGAAAGAGACTGCTACTCCATTTTCGTCGATGAACGGAGTGAGCTTTTCATCGGAAGGCGCGGCTACTGCCCAAGTGATTTTATAAAAATATCCTTCCAACGACTTTTCACTGTCCGGCTCACCGTCTTCGTCTTTATCTGCATAACAAACTTCGTTGATGCACACTTGTCCGGGAGAGCAGATAAACTGTTCTTCAGCAGTTTCGTCCGGGTTTCTTTCACACAAAACAGGAGAGGTTTGTTATGAACGTTCCATCTGAATACTGGCTACTGCCTGATACGTCCCGGAAATAGTTTTAATCATTGCTTTTCCCTCTGGTTCGATATCATAACTGCGTTCGCAGATTGCTGAAGGGAACCAATTGCTGCCGAGTAGAGGAGCAAAGGCTTTATCCCACTCGGGGATTAAAGCTTGCGGCAATCCAAACAATTTAGAGAGAGCGGGATAATCTTTAATTGAATCGGTGAAGGCATAGATGGATTCCATTACTTTACCACCAGCTGATTTTATATCTTGGAAATCCGAAGCTATATCCTTTTGCATATCTGGGGACAGACTCGGTTTTACATAAGTAATTTTTCCTTCACTATCAAATGTCACAATATTTTCTCCTGTATTATCGGTTACTATTACCTTACCCTGTTCAGTAGTCATCACTTTATATTTAAGCTCGCCGTTCTCATCATATCTCTCCACTCCCACATACTTTCCTTGGTGATAATACTCTTTTTTCTGTTATTTTTTATCTTCACCAAATCCGTCATAATCATAATTAACGTAATACTCCGTTGAAACAGTTTTTCCATCTTTTGTTGTGGTAGTAGCATAAGTTCCTCCAGTTGGTTTAAAATTATCCTTTCCATAATAATCTCCTTCTAAAATATACTTACCACTTGAATCGGTGATATATTCCATTTTTGTCTCGTAATTTATAAAAGTAGATTTAGTTGGATCTGTTTCAAATGTTCCAAGTGACTTACCCTCCTCTTTAGCTTCTTTACTGGCATAGAGAGGTCCAGAAATCTTCCCTAAATCACCCTCCTCTAAATAAACTGGTGTTCCATCGCTCATAGTAGCCATCTTGTTAGTCATTTGATCTTTACTTTGAGTAGCAATTATATTTTGTTTAAATACAACTGTGTTTTTAACGCCCTCCTCACTAATGAGAGCTAATCCATTATTTTGTGGTTTAATAGTTATTTTAGTTTTATCCTTTTCATTTTTAGGAGTACCGGTATAAACACCCTCATTTACGCTCCATTCTAGTTCAGCATATTGTTTAAATAATTTCTCTCCGATTAAGGCCTTGGCTTCTAAAGTAACACTTAAAGTAGTACCTTCCTTTGTTTTCACTTCTTTCGTTTCCAACCCTTTTCCACCTGTCACAAATTCATAACCCTTCTTAGGAACAATAGATGTAGGAATTCCCTCTTCATTTAAAATGGGCTTTCCGTTGTTATCTGTCTTGACTTGTACGGTGGTAATTTCATTATTGTTAGAATCGTACACTTTATTGTTCTGTTTATTATAAATATATTCTACTCCATTCACTATTATTATTTCTCTAGTTCCACCTTCAGGCTTTTTCTTCTCTGCTCCGCTCTTTACTTTCTTACCTTCTTCAGTTACTGCTTTTTCCTCTTGGGTCGGTGCTTTAACCTCGTCTCCCTTAACTGCAGCAGATCCGTCACCTCTGGGGCAAAGCTCAGCAACACAAGTACATGTTTCACCCGAACAAACAAAATTCTCTTTATATGTATAAAATCCTGCATTACTAATTGAAACTGTTTGCCCTTCTTTTGCTACTAAATCAAACCCAGAACACTCATCCGCATAGCAAGTACAAAACTTATTACCACATCTCCATTCTCCTGAAATATCGGGGCTTGATTTGCCTACACTCGGTGGACTCTTAACATTCAACGGATTAAATGTATCATCTGAGAAACCTATCCCTTCATCAACATACGCGCCATCAGCAGTATAACATCCTGATTCGGAAACACACTTGTAAGAATTATCGCTTTCTGCTAACCATCCATTAACACTCTCTGCCGCTTTCCCCACCACATTCGTATCCCACCATGCTTTCCCGCCAAGCGCTTCTCTCTTGGCAGCATCGCCAAAGAAGAAGCACTTAATCGTTCCCAAAAAGCCGGAGCAGGAAGAAGTTTCATTTGCCTGTGCTGCGGCAAACACACTCATAACTACTAAAACCGCTATTACCAGCGAAATCAGCCTCTTTTTCATTTTACCAGTTTAAACAATAGTCTAATTATTTCCTCAAAGCTTTTATAATTTTCTTTAAAGTAAGCATAATCTACCTTTTCTCCGTAGTAATCTAAACGATTGCGCAACAAACTCATCTGAGTGATGGTATTAACTTCCGCTTCATATTGGGAATATTCACGATTAAAAAAAGTAAATAAATATTGATGATTCCCGGAGCGCAGCCCTTTCTTAAGCATTAACGCAACCAACAGCTCTTTGATTATTTCATAATGCTGCTCAAAAATAAAACTTACGTTTTTCTCCGTTACTTTCAATTCCCGCACAAAATTCCATCTTTCGTTGGCGGTCTCCACGATGGAACTAATTCTAGCCGGATCCGATTGAACTTTACGGACAAATTTGGTAGTGCATTCTTCCCAAAGCATTAAGTCGGTCATTTTAAAGTAAAATACCCTTTTATTTTAATTCCATTAACTACGCTGTTTAATAGGTTTTTAGGTAACAAATTGATGTTCGGCTGAGTAAATAACTGAATATGGTGGCCTAGTTTTTTTTCAAAGGGAACTAAGTTAATTTTTTTATTCTTTCCGCACTCTACAAAAATATCGAGATCACTCTCTCGATTCGATTCTCCCTTCCGGAAACTGCCAAAAAGAATAATAGATAAAGCCGCCAGCTCTTTCTCCAGCTAATCAAATAAACCGCATTTTGAAAATTTTTCCATATAATAATTGGATTTCAACAAGCGATTATGTTCCCGGTCTATCCATTGATTCTCTTTGGTAATCATTCCTTTTTTTCTTAATTCTACGAGATGCACTTGAAGAGTGGAATGGCTCAGTTTAAGTTTCTGAGCTAAATTTCTAACCGTAGGCTTAAGATTTGGATTTTCAAAGAAAAATTCCAGCACTTTCTGTTTAGGAATTATGGACAGTTGTACAACTTTATTGGACACTTGAACTTTGTTGGATGCAGAACACGGAATGCCGCATCCGAGAATGGTGGCGGTATGTGCTATAGCAATCGGATCTTTAAGTGCCTCTCTCAGCGCACCTATGACTTTATCCCAAAATTGTGAAAACGGTAAGATATACCATAATTCTCCCACAAAGTATTTGCACACTAATAACCCTTCCAGCTCGCTGCATTGACTTACCGTGGCTAATCCTGCCTTGACATCATGCTGCAGACAGGAAATCTTTCTGCATTTAATCTGCCGGTATTTGTCCAAATTCTGAATAATTCCTGGAACACACAATCCGGCGATGGATAAATAAAGATTGTCTTTAATGCTGTGCACCGGCTTAAACGTGCATTGATTTACCTCTTTGCCAGTTGTCGGGTCTTTAATAGTACACTTATTGCCAAAACTTCTGCCGATTTTGATATTCATCAAATCATTATACAAATCAGGTAAGTAACTTGCCCATTTATCGTACCATCCTAAATCCGCTTTAGTTGATGTATCACAAGAAAGTATCTTCAAAGGCACATTTAACACTTGTGACCCTAAATCTAATCCCTGCACTCCACTATTAAGTCCCCAGCAGCTAAACACTGCCTCGGGTTTAGTAACCGGATACGCTTCCATGGGAGTGAATGCATCCTTCACATTATTGAACATAGCAGATGCACCTATAAATAGGCGAACTCCTTGAATCAAATAATCTATATACTTCAAGATTTTCGCCAGCTTTCCAATCGCTCCCCAGAAGCCCGTCTTCACTGCATGCTTCTCTTTTTCAATAATTTCATCTAGATTCTTATCTGGGGCGCCTAAAGAAGAAAATCCAAATGGAACTTTAGCAGTAAATTCCTGCAGCTCTCCTGCTTTTATCGCTGAAGTGCCCACTTCAGAATAAATTTTCAGCATGCATTTATACTCAACGATTTTAGTAGAAAATTCGCCCTTGCTCTCGGTTAGCCCCCACATTTTAATCCCATCAAACGGCTCAAACTCCAGCATCACCTTAGGTTTTGGACTGCTATCGCCGACGACGCTTACTCCGTAATACAACAATCCCCGGCTGAGAACGGGGACTTGACTTTCTACCATCGTTTCATTAGCATTTTTATTAGAGATTATTTCTTTTGGGACACAGTTCACGAATTCTATCTTCAACGCTTTAACGTCTCCTTTGGATGGACTCAAGCGAACTTCAAACGGAATTCGGCTATATGTAAGCAAGGCCACGTCCAAGTCCACAAAAGCACTCTCTCCGCCCATCGGAATTACTTTTTTCACCTGCCAATAATCGGGCTTATCCTCAGAGGTTAATCCTAAAATATCTATTTTATAATCTCCTTTCGACCCAGACTTGGTATGCACCGGCTCGCTCAGCCATTCCGCAGGATTTCCGGCAGTATCCTGTACCACCAACTGCAGCTCCACATTGCTCTCATACCCACTCTTGATGGGCTCGGTGATAAGTTCACATACCCATTTATTTTCGGGAGTGCGCTGAT
>JACRPJ010000109.1 GCA_016213985.1 Candidatus Woesearchaeota archaeon | reverse complement strand
TGCTACAAGTTCCACTTATGAGAACCTGCTCACTGGTAGAACCATAACTATCTTTGTTAGTAGTTACGCTAGTAGCTAAAACTAGCGGAATGGCTATCAAAAATATTAAAATAAAATTAACTAATCTCATAGGACTTCTCCTTTGGAGGGACTAGTTGTTTAAAGTCGAATCCTTCGGAAAGCAAACCATTCCATACCACTACCGATATGTTTACAGCACTTTCTATCTTGTGAGTAAACTCAACCACTTCGCTATTACTTACTATTAACGCGGGTTTAGTTTCTTTTACCATAGCTTTGTTCTCATTTCCATGATTCACACTGACGATAACTACATGATTAGCTGGCAAGCTCTCTGTCGGGGTGATATTTACTTTAATGGTATATTCACCAGAGCTAATGGGACTCTCCACTGCTGTTCCGGTCTTCTTGGAAATAACATCAATAGTTATTGGCTCAACCGGTGGCTTTTTCTGACAGCTGCTGTCTTTACATATTTCATCAGCAGCACAGGTTTGGATAGGTGACCAATATAAGCAACTCTTCACATCATAAGTGCACATTTGTAAAGTCGTTTTGTCGGTGGAACATTGCTTATCTCCATTTTTTGTACAAGGATTAGCAACATCTGCACATTTATCGATAGCGGTACATTCACCAGCTACTAACTCATGCTCTGCGAGGCATTGACTGCAATCCGGAGGGTCAACTGCGCCATTGAGACAGGAAAAGACTACGCACCTACTATCTACGCATTTTTCATTAGTGCCGCATTTTGTGCCACAATCACCACAATTAGCATCATCGGTCAATAAGTCAATTGGAGTTGTTCCACCACAGCATTCCTCACCTTCAGGACATTGTATAAGAGGAGTAACCACAATTGTTGCATCATTTATCTTTAAAGAGATGGGCTTGCCTTCTTGGGATAAATTATAAACGTCAAAATATTCAAATTCAAACTTTCCTTCACCTGTAGAAAGAGCAGTAACTGGAATGGTGACTATGACTTTTTCTCCGGTGATGGGATTCCCTAACCAGGCTAGACTTAATTCTATTACACCAGTAGTACAACTCGTATTCCAATAGGTCAGTAAAGAATCTGGATCATCCACGTCAATGATGTTGTCTTTAAGAGGGAGAAGCATCTGATCATCACATCCCGCCTTGAAGTGTGCGCTATCGTACTTCAGCTTAAATCCGAAAACAGAAGACTCATCCTTGCCAATATTCACCACCACTGGCACTTCAAAACTGGTTCCAACGATTACTTTGTCTTCATCGCTCAAGAATATTCCCACAGAATAAGGTGGAGTTCCGGAAGTAGTGAAAATCGCTTTCCCTACAAACTGCTTTCCAAAAAATAATAGTAACGTTAATATGACTATAGCAATAACCGCCACTATGGCAATCACAAAAGTTTTGTTGGCTTCTCCTTTCTGGGCAACGGGATGGACTTTCCAGCTGTGCAGAGGAAGTTTTTTGAGTTTAGATTTCATGTTGGCCTCTTTTTTAGTTTCATGGAATATCAATATTTAAGCTTATTTTTGTCTCCGTTTTAGATAGTCAATAGGGTTATATAAAGTGTTTATGATAGTTATTAGCTTGCAAACCACGCTTTGATGATGGAAGCAATTTTAGAGAGGAGGGAGAGAGAGGGGGTTTTAGTAGTCTTGTCCGCACCGAGTGCTTCGTCTATGCGCTGACCGATGGTTTGGGTGGGAGGAACGCCTCCTTCTTTAGCTTTGGTGACAGTCATTTTGTTGCCATAAAATGACCCCCCCACAGAAGAAGGAACTTGTACACCTAAACTAAGTTTGTCTCCGACATTTGCAGTCGGGCTTATATCTGCTTTGAGCAGGAAATATTCGGGAGTCCCAGCGGGCAAAGTTAATGGAGTACCCAGATTTAAAATAAAATCATCGTTTGGATTTGCTCCGACAAGAGCAAAAGCTATTTTGTCATTGTTTTCATTATAAAGCATCAACTGCGACACATCAAGATTATTAACATTAACCCCATAAACAAACACTCTCTCTAAAATATATTTGGATTTTACATCCATTTTAATTTTAGTAAAGTCAACCCCAGTATCTCCCTGAGCGATCTCTGCCGAAGCAGGAGTATCAGCTGCAAGAGTGACTACTGTAGGAACATCAACACACGTCCCTTGCGTATTGCATGTTTGTCCAGTCAAACAAGTTCCACAGCTTCCACCACAGCTGTCATCACCGCATTGTTTATTAGTACATTGAGGAGTACGTACACAAGCACCATCATTGCACGTCTGTCGACTTGGACATGTTATTTGAGCTATCACTGTGCTGCCAGGACAGCCTATTCCTGCTGCTGCACAGGTAGCTGGTTTAGGGGTGCAAGTTTCGGATTTAGTAACAGTAATAAGAGAAGAGGACTTAGGAATAACTCCAGCAATTGCCTTCCCATTATAATCTTTAATCCCAAGCGATCCTATTCCAATAACCCCGCTTCCTGCAGTACTAGCAGTTAAAATTACTGTTGCTAACGTTGTCGGGGCCTTATGACTGCCCGTCGCACAAGCTAGCTTTTTCTGGACACTTCCAAAAGACCCAGTGTAGCCCTCAGCACAAGAAGCATCTGTTATTGTGAATAAGATGCCCGGATTTATGACAAAATTGTAAGTGCTAACCTCACCTACCGTTCCGCTCAGAGCAACAGTACAAGTTAGAGGACTACCCGTATTAACTGAGGTGCTACCGCAGTTAATATTAACATCCACTGCGAGTGCAAGTGAGAGCATTAGCATTAAGCATAATCCATATACCCATAGTTTTGAAGCCATTCCACATCACCTTTCATTTTATTCACAAGGGAATTTCGTAATCTCCCCTACAAATTTTCTTAATATTAACACGGCGTCAAAGCTATCCAACGCTTCCCCGCCATTTTCACAACTATTAACATTTGCTTTTGTTTGTTGATCTGGAGTTAAAGTAGCATCTCCAACGACATGGCGTAATACCAACACGGCATCAAACGTCGTAAGGGTGTTATCCCCATCCACATCTCCCAGTATTACTGCAGGTGTACTTTTTACACAAGCGCCCTCTTTACATTCACTTCCAGAAGGACACTTCGATATTGCATAAAGAGCATAACTATTATCCCCTTTAATTATACAATATTGTTTGTTTACCTTGTCAGTGCCATTACAGCTATCACTAGCAGTTATCCATTTTTTAGAACTATATTGTATCCCCGAAACAGTCCCTTTAAGGAAAAGATTTATCTCATCAGTGCTGGGACCTTTGCAACCACAATCTTTCATACAAATAATTTCTTTCTTATCACTATCATATCCTTCAGTAGCTTCATCACACTTGCCATCTCCACACTTTTGTACACATGTCCCTGAACTAGAATTAAACTTATAACCCGTAAGGCAGCCAGTAGCTTTACAAACTCCCTGTGCGCAGTCAACTATAGCAGAACCAGACACATTGGCTAAATTACATTTTTGATCACAGCCACCGCAATTATTAATATTAATACTAATATTTACGCATACATTGCCACACTTAGTTAGTCCAGCACCACAAGAAGGAGTGGAAACTTCAGTTTCGGTCGTTTTCGGACATTTTGCTGTACACTCATTATATCCTTAACCACAAACCAGCGGAATACTTCCTCCTAATGAACAAAAATCTTTTTCTTGTTTACATCTATCCTGACACTGTTCTGAATTCTCACAATAATTTGCGTTACAGTTAGTTCCTTTAAATTTAGAACAATCTTTATTAGTCATGCAACAAATATTGCCATCACCACTTGGTTTTCCAGCACAATCAGGATCAGCACAGTCTATTAAATCATTGTTATTATTATCAATTCCATCATTACATACTGTCTCGACATTCGAAATTTTTTTCACACTAGAGATATGTTTATCAGAAATAGCTTTTCCTACCATCTCCTGCTGAGAAGCAACCATATAACCGACAAAGAAAGCAATAACTCCAACGAAAAACAATATTCCCACACCCATCCAAATTTTCTGTTTATCTATTCCCATTTTGTATTCCCTTTTTGTATTTAATTAGTAGCCGAACAAGTCACAAAAAACGGTCTCAATCCTGCCGTGTACCTGAACAGCATTAAAGTATCCTCCATATCTATCTTTCCGTTGCAATTGAAATCTCCGCGCCTTTGTTTGGCTGTCTCTAACT
>JACRPJ010000107.1 GCA_016213985.1 Candidatus Woesearchaeota archaeon | reverse complement strand
GTTAAATTCCTGTTATGCTCTTTTCCCCTGCGAAGTGGGGGAAAACTGCGTCCGCAGAGTTTCAAATTTCTCCATCCAGCAGGATCAGCAAGCCCGTTAGGGCAGTTGCGACAAAGTTTTTTCATGGCGGAGAAAAGTCGGGGGTTGCCCCCTTCGGGGTGGCTTTTAGGGCAAAATTTCCATAAAGGAAATTTTGACCGTCTCCCGCCATGAGATGAAAAAACTTTGTTAACTGCAATCCATGAGAAATTTGAAATTGAGCATAACTGTTTCTAGGCGAAGTTTTGCTTTCCAGTAATAATACTCAAAACCTCTAAAAGCCTAAAAATCTGAGCCTAGAAACAGCCTAAGCCCGAGGCTTACCTGAAGAAAAATATAAAAAGAAAGCTCTATCGGCCACCAGACCGAAGAGCCTCTTTTAGCCGCAGATTATTGAGCTGGATAAAGTAATCCGCCCAGTACTTGGCTCCATAAAGCATCTTGATTTTGGCTTTGGTTGGCGCTTGGCAATACAAAATTCTCTGAGCTTCCCGAAAGAAGTTCTCTATAATCTCTTGGTTTTGACAAGTTATTTGTTCAATTTTTGGATTCATTTTTAATCACCTTTTTGTTTTTTCTTTAATAATTGGCGAAAGCGGACTGATGTGATTTTTAGTGCTAACAAAAATAACAATCTGTTCCCTGAGTCCTCAGAAGAAAACAAAAAGTGAGAAAATGAAACAAAAAAGTATAGTATGTGCATAGCTCGTTCAGGGTGCTCGTCTCGATGTCAGAATTGCCACGAGCACTTCCACTTTGTCTCTCGATAATACAAAGCCTTCTCTTCATTTGGCTATGCACATACAACGTATAACTGTCAAAAAGAAGCCACTGGACACTTCTGTTCATCATTCTGTCCAGTGCCATTAAGCCCTAAAACGCCAAAATATCTTACTTTTAGCCTGTCTTGAGGAGCCACTGGTCACACTGGACAACTGCGGACAGGGTTTATATAGCAGCCGGTTTTATTCTAAGAACAAAAACAGCTCCATCTGAGCGAAAAGAGGCATTAAAAATGTTTGAAATCCTGATTGAAGAAATGAAATTAAGAAATTTCTCGCCAAGAACCAGGGAAGTTTACCTTAATTATAACCGGCAGTTCCTGCAATTTACTGGAAAAAGTCCCAGAGACGTTTCTGCTGAGAATATCCGCGCCTATCTGCTTTATTTGATCGAAAAGAGGTATTCTACTTCAGCAGTTAATCTTGCCCACAATGCTCTGAATTTCTATTATGGCAAGATTTTACGCAAAGCAGTAAAAACTATCGCTTTCCAGAAAAGAGAGCAAAAAATCAAAGAAGTTCTATCTAAAGAAGAAATTCGCCAGCTTTTAGAAGCAACTACTAACCCTAAACACCGTTTGATGATAGAATTGCTTTATGCTTCGGGTGTAAGAGTTAGTGAATTGATTAGAATTAGATTGGAACATCTTGATTTGGAACGAAAAATGCTTCTGGTTAGGCAGGGTAAGGGCAAAAAAGACCGCTATACCTTGCTTTCAGAAAAAGTTATAACCCAAATTAATGATTATCTTAAACATAGGAAAAATAGAAGTGATTATTTGTTTGAAACTTTGAGTGGACATCTTACGATGAGAGCAGTTCAAGTAGTTCTTAATCAGGCCGCTAAGAGAGCGGGTATCACCAGGAGAGTTCATCCACACTTGCTCAGGCACAGTTTTGCTACCCACTTGCTGGAGTCTGGTGCCCGAGAGAGTCATATTCAGCAATTGCTGGGTCATAAGGATATTAGAACTACACAAACTTATGCTAGAATTACCAATAAGCATCTTTTAGGCATTGAAAGCCCTCATGAAAATTTATAAAGTAGCAGTTTCTTGCTTATGGTCATGATCTCCACCATACTTTCTAAGAATCAGCAGTTCGACATCATCCTCATCTCCGGAGAGTATTATGATGACCATCCTCTCTCTCCGGTAGGAATCATTGCTAGGGTTCTCGATGCCAAAGGTTATTCCGTAGGAATAATTGAAAAGCCCAAGACTAAAGAGGATTTTACCCGGCTGGGAACGCCAAAATTATTCTTTGGTGTTACCCCCGGAACAGTGGACAGCATGCTCTATAACTACACTCCCCTCAAACGCAGCCGTATGCAAGACCCTCACTCATTTATCACTGAGATCCCCGTAAGGGCGGTAATTTTCTATTGCAACAAGTTGAGAGAATATTTCCCCGGCTGTCAGCTGGTAATTGGCGGGGTGGAGGCCTCTTTAAGGAGGTTCGCCCATTACGATTACTGGGACAATAAAATTCGTAAAAGTATTTTATTGGACTCGCGCGCGAATATTTTGGTATATGGTAATGGAGAAAAACAGATTATAGAGATTGCCAAGAGGGTAAAAGAGAAGAAAGAGCTGAAAGGAATACCGGGAACTTGTGTTTTAAGTAAAGAATTACCTCCTGGCTTTAGCTTGCTCCCCGCTTTCCAAGAAATTAAAGGGGAAGATGAGAACAGTAAAATCTCTTTCTGCAAGATGCAAACCCTATTCACCCTGCATAAAAATTTAGCCCAGGAATATGATAATAACTATGTATTGCAGTACCAAAGCCCTCAGTATACTGCCATGGATCTCGATTGGATTTATTCTTTGCCCTATTCCCGTAAATTGCACCCGAAATCCCTGCTGAGAATGGCCAAATTTTCCATAGTCACCCATCGCGGCTGTATCGGAAGGTGTAATTTTTGCTCGATTACCCTGCACCAGAGCGATAAAATAATTTCCAGAAGCGAAGGGAATATTCTTGAAGAGATAAAGAGATTAGCCCAACATCCTGAGTTTAAGGGATATGTCGATGACTTAGGCGGCCCTGCTGCTAATATGTATGGAATGGACTGTGCTGTTTCCTGCCGGCGTGCTTGTTTAAGCTGCCCGAAATTAGACCGAAGCCATGCACGCCTGATTCAGCTGCTAAGAACAGCCAGGAAAATTCCCCGAATAAAGAAGATTTTTGTGCGCAGTGGAGTACGTTATGACTTAGCTCTAGAAAGTAAAGAGTATCTCCGCGAGCTTTCTGATCATCACCTCTCCGGCTGCCTGAAAATTGCCCCCGAGCATTTTTCCAAGAGAGTGTTGCAGCTGATGAATAAAAATTATGGTGACTTTGACGAATTTTTGAAGCAATTTAACGTTCTCAACCAAGATAAAAAGCAATCTTTACGCTACTATCTGATGATTGGCCACCCGGGAGATGATGAGAAAGAGACAAAATTCTTAGTGAACAAAGTAAAAGAGTTACAGAACGTTGAGCAGTTTCAGTTATTTACTCCTACACCCATGACTGTTTCTACGTGCATGTATTGGACCGGACTAAACCCGTTTACATTAAAGAGGGTAAAAGTGCTTCATAGTTTTAGAGAAAAGAAAAAGTTGAGGGACATGCTGCTGAGAGTGATCAGAAAGCCAAACCCTGAGTAGGTTAATAAGTGCTTAGTGGCTAGTGGCTCTGTAGAAAAAGTCGCCGCCTAGGCCAAAAAGTAGCCTGAGAACTACGATTCGTAAGATTAGTTGGTAGGTGCCGCCTCTCAAGACGTAGGTATCGAAGCGGCACGAAGGCTACGGCCAAGGCGACTTTTTCAAGAGGTTCTACAGAGCCGTAGCCAGCCTACTTTTTCCATCGCCTCAATAGAGGGATTAATTCTTTAGCTTGCCTGAGGGCTTCTTCTTTAGATACTTTCATTCGTGCATAAATAAACCCAGCACACCTTCTGATCATCTGCTCCTGGGTGATGGTCTTCTGGGTGAACTCCCCCCGTTGATAGCAATATTTGCAATAATCCCCGCTTTTAGAGCGGTCTATTTCCGTGCCGTAATCATTCGGGCCATAAACTAACGTTCCACAAGATTGGCAATAAATTTCTTTAACGATATCCTTTGGTCTTAACAGCTTTTCAGCAGTGATTGTTCTCATGCTTCCACCCCGTTATTTATTGTAACCATTACCTAAATATTACTTAAGCCTAAGGTGCAAAACTATTTTATAAAGGTTTGTGAACTGGAAGAGATAGATGGGGTTACTTCTTTATAGTTGTAAAAGACAAAAGATTTATAAAGTATTCATTTATTCTAACCTTACTGAGGGGACAGAAATGCCTGAAGATAAAAAAAATAGAAGGATACTTGGTCATACCCGAGTCTTACTTAAACAATTGCCTTTTTAAGAAGAAGGACCAAGCCTTTCAAGCCGCGACCGAAGCGTCTAAAATTCTTAATACCAAACATGTAGCTATACCTCTTACCCTAGAAGAAAAACTAACGCCGGGAGGCGAACCAAAAGCAACCCTAGAAACAATTGATGAAGAAAAAGTAGTAGATTTTTTATCTAAACAGTTCGGCCTGCCCAAAGCTTTGATGATGGAAGCATGCTCAGTTGATCCACAGGTAATCAGCCTCGTCCCTAAGGAGATAGCCTATTCTCATGTTCTCTTGCCATTGACGCGAAGAGGAAATAGCTTGGCTATTGCCATAGCCGATCCTTCGAATGTATATGGTATAGATGACGTAAAATTTCTAACTGGCTTTAACATTGAAGTGTACATTGCTTCGTATACTTCTATCCAAAAAGCATTAGAAAAATATTATGGTCCCGAAGAGCCAAAGAGTGGTGCCAATGAAATTTTCGTCCATGGAGGGGTATATGACACTTTGGAATCATCGAGTGAACCTGCAGAGAAAAAACCAGAAGGAGAATCTGGCCAGAAGCCACCCCAAAAAAGGGGCATAGTCAAAGAAGACCCGTCTTTGTATGAAAGATTTTCTAAAATAGAGCTGGATTAATAATTCTCATACTCTCTTAATCTGCACAACTTACCACTATTTTTTTAAACAAAGGCTACTTCATTTAGGTCTATGAACCTTCATAAGTATATTGACCAGGGCTTATTATTGGTTAGGGTAATTCCAAATTCCAGCCAACACAAACTGGTGGAAGAAAACGGACGATTGAAATTATACCTGAGAATGGCACCAGACAAAGGCAAAGCCAATAAAGAGTTAATTAGGTTCTTCAAGAAAGAAATGGGATTGAGCCTAGAAATTAAAGTAGGAGCAAAAAGCAGGGATAAGATGCTGAAAATAATACCGTAAATTGCGTTGGTTATAGCCTACTTATGAACGCAATTTAGGTATTAGATAATTGCGTACTAAAAGTTATATACAATTACAAGCCAGCGTCTAGAAATCTAATACTGAATATCTACTCTAACTTCCCCGCCCTCATATAGGTCTACTTTATAGTGGCCTTCAGCAACTGCTTCCAACATTCTTGCAAACTCTTTCTCTGCAGTTTCTCGATTTTTCCACTTTTTAACATTTCCATATCTCCAAGCATAACCTTCCACTTTAAGTGTTGCAGAAAAAAATCCCTCCGATTCATCAAGAGCTAATTCTAAACTTTCTAATTTAGCTGGATGTCGCTCTATCTTTGATTCATCTAAAGCAATTGCTTGACTTCTTATTGGGTGAACTATTGATAACATACTATATGAGAATACCTCCTCCTTTTTAAATATTTTTATTCTTAAGTGACGACGTTGGAGTGTAACTTCTCCGCTTTTGCTTCGCAGAATGCCCGACCTTTGCAG
>JACRPJ010000106.1 GCA_016213985.1 Candidatus Woesearchaeota archaeon | reverse complement strand
TGCTAGCTCTCTCAAAGGATAAATCTTATTCAGCTGCCGGCGAATGGTGCTCTGGATCTTCTGATAAACCAAATTAACTACTAAAATATTAAAATCAGACTTGCTTATCTCTGCCCCCAGCATTTCTCCCAGTCTCTTTCTCAGAAGCGCACACTTGGAGCGCTGAACTTTATTAAGGGTAACCATCAAAGTCTTAACCACAACCTCTTTCCCCCCTTTAGTCCTAAATTCAAAGTAATCATCTAGCCGCTTAGTATTCTTTCTTACCGCTCTTTTCACCCCCACCTGGTTAAGTTCATATCCAAGTAATACAGAACTTAACTGGCTACCGCTAACCTTGCTTATCTGCAGAATTACATAATTATTTTGATCTTTGATGTTGTTAGTCAAATCCCTAAGATTAACCTTTATTATTCTACCAATAGCATTCTCCGGTTCAGAGAGATAAGACTCTCCCACTTCTTTGTTAGCAAACACTTTTGGGGCAATGATTTTGTACCAGAATTTTTTCTTTACTTTAACCTTGCTTCTTTTCCTTTCTTCTTTATTCTCAACCATACTTAAACCCCAAGAGCACTAAATACTTAGCTTTGAGACTCAAAGTACTAATTAAATCAATAAGTTATTTAAAAAGGTTTTGGGCAGTTTTATTTATTTGACCAACTCAAAATCTTCCGGGATATTTACCTCTGAATTCTTTACCGTTCCGCTTCCGGCAGCTAGACGATAAAAAATATGTTCTACTTGAGTAATCTCTTCGTTGTCATCACTTAATTTGAATATAAACTGTCTCAACGGAAGACCATAATAATTATCTATGTACAACCGTTGGATGGTACCATCAGCATTCTTAGATTCTACTACAGTAGTCTGGCGATTCTCAAACAATCTCTGACCCCTAACTGTTGCTCTTGGATCTAAGTTTTCAATCAAGTCCAAAGGAGTTGGACCCCACTTTTCGTAATTATAATCTATTTTGTACGCTTTCTTCCATTCCCCCCGGCACATCACATTTGGAACCGAACATACTGCCCATGCTTCTTTAGTGTCGGTATTTAAATAGGCCACGTCGTAAAAAATATCATCGCGCAAAGGTAATTGGTCCGGATGAACTATCTTAACTTTGTTATATTTGATTAACGCATCATAAGAATCATCTTCTACTAGGATGCCATTCTTATTCAGGCTCACCGATTTAAAAGTATACTTATAGTTATGTATGGCCTTACTTTTATCCAGCAATCCTTTAATTAAAGGATGATAAATTGGTTCTATAAAAATAGGAATAGGTTTATCTTCTACCACTACCGCTCCGGTGACGCCATTTCCGGCTGATGGTGTTTCTTTGGTGGTGTCAGTTGTGGGAGGATTGGTGGATGATTCATCCTTCACTGTAGGTGTTGAACTCATACAAGCAGTAATCATTAGCACTGCTAATAATAATCCCAAGATAAATAGGTTAATTGTTCTCATAAACTGGGTAATGGAAAGAAATCATATTTAAATATATCGTTTTTGGATAGGTATTAAGTCTCGTCTGCGAGCAGGCTGGCTTAGCCAAGATGTGAACGAGGAACTGTGATTCGTAAGACCTGTTGGTAGGTGCTTTTGAACGGGAAAACAGTAGAAACGCAACTTTAACCAACGATTGAAAAGCACCGAGTGAACGGCTTACCAGCCTGCTCTATCTCGTAACTTAATACATACGTTTTTGGATTATAATTACTACTTAAACCACTTTAAACCCTTTTAATTCCAGAATCCTACGCACGGAATTATTTATTTGCGCCTCGGCTACTTCTCCTTTGTCTATTGCTGCTTTGACCACCTTAATCATATGATGAATTTCATTAGGGTCATCATTAAAATTTATGATTAAATCATTTCCAGCAGCGAACACTGCCACATACAACTCGTCCAAAGAAGAATAATATTTCTTTAATCCCAACATATTAATTTCATCGCTAATCACCATTCCTGAAAAATTATTTTTTAATTCCGCCAATGCTGCTTTGGACACTACTGCGGGCATTCCTTCAGAATCAACTGCCCCGCTGGAAATTATGTGACTTACCATAATAGCTTTCACTTTATTTTTCTTCGAAAGAATTTTAAACGGATACACGTCTGCAGGGCTAACTTCTGCTGTTACAATAAATTTATGTGGATCTTTGATCATCAAAGTCTTCCCGGGGTAATGCTTAGCAGTAGCGATAATGCCCTGGTCCTGTACACTATCAACGTATGCCTCAGCCAAGCGAGTAACATCTTGCTCATCGCCAGGAAAACTACGACATTTCCAGATATCGTCTTTCAAGTCTATCACCGGAGCAAAATTTACGGTGAACCCCAGTTTTTTAAGAAATCTACCTTCCTCAGCACCCTTGTTAGCTGCCTCCTCCGGAGTACTTATTTCACTAACAGCAGTGAAGTTTTTGAAGTTTGCAAAGGGACTCCAGCAGCCTTCCAAATCAACTGTAACCAAAAACGGGATAGACATGTTTTGCATAAACTCATCAATGGTATTCTTAAATAATTGCTCATCCTTGAGCGCAAACAAATGTATTCCTCCTAATTGCATCTTCTTCCAGTTATCTAAATTCCACATCCCTCCATGAACTATAATCATCTGGGAAATCTTCTGTTCTAAAGTTAAAGAAT
>JACRPJ010000111.1 GCA_016213985.1 Candidatus Woesearchaeota archaeon | reverse complement strand
TTAATCATATTAAAAACCAATTTCAATCATTATTTTTTGATGCCTTTTGCGTACAGTATTGTCCCGAACATTAGTGTAGAAATTTTCTTCTCCAAATTGAAAAGAAAGTCAGCAAGTTTTGTTGAGAAAAGCGAAACAGGAAGAGATAGAATTTGTGGTTTGTGCTGGTGATTTGACCCAGTTTGGGCGTAATCTGCGTTACATGCTTCGGCAGTTCAACGACTTGGAAAAAAAGTTTTATCTGATTCCTGGAAATCATGAGAACGATAAGATGCTTGATGAAGTACTTTCTGACTATCCTAATTGCCTGAATTTTAATCATCAGGCACTGGAAATTGGTGATTATTCGTTCTTAGGTTACGGTGGGGGCGGATTTTCCGTTGGAGATCCAGAATTTAGAAAGATTGCCCGAGTGTGGTATGGTCGTCTGAAAGATAGGAAGATTGTTCTGGTTACTCATGGTCCACCATTTGGAACGAAAGTAGATTTTGTGGATAATAGGCATATTGGTAATAAAGACTTTCGTTCTTTTATCGAACGCATAAATCCTAAATTGGTTATTTGTGGTCATATTCATGAAATGGCTGGAGTGATTGACAAAATAGGAGAGACTAAAGTAATTAATCCCGGCTGGGAAGGGATGGTAGTGGAGTTGAAGTAATGGGGTTTTGTTTGATGTATAGATAATTGCGTGGGTTATATCCTTTGGTACGCAATTATCTAATACGTAAATTGCGTTCAGAAGTAGGCTATAACCTACGCAATTTACGATATGCGAGTCGCTGTTCAAGCAATCGGCGATTTCCTCAAGAAGTTAGCCAGCGAATCTCCAGCGTTTTATAATCTTCTGCTCCGAATGGTTTATGATATTTGTGGACATCGAAATGCAGATGGGGCCCAAAATGTGCTATCCACCCAGTATTTCCAGAATATCCAATAACTTATCCCGTTTTTACTTTATCGCTAACTTTCACTAATGCCCCATCTTTTCTAATATGTTCATAAATTGAATACTCACCATTTTGATGTTTTATTTCAATATAATTCTCGAATTTGTCAAAACTTTCATCAGGACCGCCAATATCTGAATCTTGTCTCACATCTACGGCAATACCATCTAATGATGCTTTGATTGGCGTTCCTTCGGGAATTATAAAATCAGCAGCATGTTTTAATCTTCCTGTATGCGCTGGAGATTCGTCATAAGTAATTTTTGCATTTTCAACAGGATATTGATATTTATTTTTTGGTTTCATATGATTAGAGTATAATTGTAATCTTAAATCACTTCCATAAACACTTTCCTTACTTTTACGGCAATTCCTTTCTCTTGGGTGTTTATTTCTACTGCCGACATCTTAGCTTCTCCAATAGCAATCAATTCTTCTTTCAGGCTCATTAGAGCAACTGTTTCTCCTTTGCGGAAATTTTCCAATTTACTTACTCCCGGTATGGCTAAATCCCTTCCATGAGTTAAGCTGGTTATGGCTGAGTCCAGGACCCAGCATTTAGGAATATGTCTAAGAGCATTTTCAATCGATTGCAGGCAATGTCTTAAGAATTTGTCGTTCTTTTCATCAGTGTAAAAGTGATAAGCATCATCTAAATCATTTAATGTAACTAAATGGTCTTCCTCGGTAAATGGTCCAGCTTGAGTTCTTCTCAGTTCGGTCATATGTGCACCGATTTTTAGTTCTTGACCAAGATCGTGGCAGAGCTTTCTGATGTATGTTCCCGCCTGGCATTTCACCCGGAACAGAACATCTTGATTTTTTATTTCCAGGATTTCAAATTCGTAAATCTCCCTGGTGCGCACTTCTCTTTTAACTGCGCTTTTAAGTGGAGGAAGTTGTCTGATTTTTCCAATGAATTTTTTGAGTTCATTTCTGAGGATACTTTCCTCTACTGGATGGTGCAGGTGCATTATTCCCACATATTCTTTAGGTGCAGTAAGCAAGAATTCGGTAATCCGAGTAGCTCTACCCACGCCGATAGGTTGTACTCCGGTAACCTGGGGATCTAGAGTTCCAGAATGTCCAGCTTTGGTTATTCCTAAAATTTTTTGCACGTAATCAGAAACTTGATGCGATGTCGGCCCTTTGGGTTTATCAATGTTTACAATTCCACATTTAATCAATTCTTCCGAGGTTCTCTCTTCTGGTTTTTTGCCCCAAGTTCCAGTAGCCTCGCGTTTAATGAACAGCTTAGCAGTCATAGTATTGCACTTTCGTTTCTACCATAAAAGCTTTTCTCCTAAATCTTTATAAATAAAGTGGGGTTTAATTGGAGAGATGAATAATCCTAACGAAGAGGAACAAGTAATACGAGTGAGAATTCCTCAGGGAAAGGAAGTTTTAGGTATAGTGCAGCAGCGCCTCGGGGGGAGTAGAATGAGAGTGCTTTGCCTAGATGGGAAAGAAAGAATCTGCCGCATCCCTGGAAGGTTAAGGAGAGCGTTATGGGTTAGAGAAAATGATGTGGTTATTATTGCTCCTTGGGATTTAGGTGGAGAAGATAAAGGTGATGTGGTGCATAAGTACCGGAGTAAAGCAGAAGTAGAATTCCTAAAGAAGAAGGGCTATCTGAAGAATTTGGAAGAGGAGTTTTGATTAAATTTTTCTTGACATTATTAATTGAATTAGGTAAATCAATGATTTTTCATTATAATTAATTGAGGATAGAAATACTTAAATAATGCCTTTTTGTTTAGGGTTTGTTGCAAAAAGCGGGTCGGTTTGGTAGTTGTTGCTGTATGGAATACTTACGTTGTTGCTGCTATTTGGATCAATGAGAATACTTCTGGGTTTGGGCGGGAAAGTATTTTTGCTAGAATTACTAGGGGTGGTGGTTTTAGTAATTTTGTCCTTTGTTGGTCTGGTGAGTTATAGCAAGCCTTTGGGGAAGGGGGTATG
>JACRPJ010000110.1 GCA_016213985.1 Candidatus Woesearchaeota archaeon | reverse complement strand
TCTACTACATTTATTTTAGTATTGGGAATGGTACGCTTGGCCATGTAGATGACATCTCTCAAGCTGGCGTGCTTGCTCACATCCAGTAAGTTTTTACAAATGGAAGCCACTTCTACCGTCTGCAAGAATTTTTTGGCATGAGCCACATTGAAAAATAATCTTTGTGCAGTTTTGTCTCCTAAAGCCAGAGTTTTAGCTTCTTTGTCATAAAAAACATTGCTAAGTCCTCTCACCGACAATTCTATTTTTGGGTTCTTCCCTTTATGGATATCCTGAACGATGTTTTTCCCCAGGATGACTAACTCTTCTTTTGGAGTGTGTTTAAGCATGTTCTTGCAAGCAGCACAAGTATGCCCCCCGGTATTTCTTTTTTGTTCGCTCTTGGCCATGTTAATCCTCTTCCTCGCTCCTCTCGGACATCTTGGTTTCCTCTTCAACTTCCCCTTTGGGTGTCTCCATCTGGAATATCTGCTGCTGGATATCTTCCTTCTTAATCATTTCTTTAAGTTTTTTAATCAAAACTTCTTTATTCTCACCAGTTAATTTACCCAAGGCATCGGCTACTTCCGGAATATAATTATCAAACAGGTCAGCTCGTTCTAATTGACTTTGCACCCTGACTTTTTTATGCACATACGCTTGTAGCTTTCTTCCTGTCTCCTGCAGCGCTAACTTTATTTCTTTGATAATTTCAGGATAATGAGCCAGTGCTTCCTTTGATTCAGAAGTAAACGGTACCCATACCGAAGCGATGTGTAATAGGAGAGTCATTGGTCCGACCGGAAGAGCACCATTACTTTGCTGCAAACCATAGGATTTCCAATTGGTGGTTAGAACGGATTTGGTGAAGGCACAAGCTCCCTGTTGGTACAGCAGAGGAACTCTGTTTGCAAATCTTAACAAAATCACTTGCTCATCTTTAGGTTGAGTACCGCCGTAAGCAACTCCCACTTCTACTTGGAAAGGGTTTCCTCGATATACAAAGACTGGGCGACTAACTGCGGTGTAAAATTCTGCATTGATTTCTTTCTTCGAGCTGCGTTCGAGTAGCTCCTCCCCGATTGGGCTTAAGCAATCGATGGGCGGGGCCATAACCCTGGTTTTTTGGATTCCACTATGCAACTGTTCAGCCATTTCTCGAGTAAAATTGCGGGGTTTCGTATTCGGAAGCAGGGCAGCATTTTCGCAGATTTCCTTAGCCGTGCCTACTCCCACCCGACAAAACTCAGTGGTAAGAAACTGCTGCAGCGTGCGGCATTCGGTGCTCTCCAGCATTTTTATTAGTCTTCCTAGTTCTACTCCATAAGGATGAGGCTGGATTTCTTTAGGTTCCGGGGGCAGTTTATCTGTTGCTCGGGGATAAATCACTTGACTAGCCTCCGGATTAGTATAAATTATTGTAGCATGGGGATTGACGATGGCCGTCTCTTTGATGTACTCATCTACGGACTGACGACCTTTCACATATGAGCCCTCTAAATCAATCTCAATTCGGGTGCCATGCTCTTTACCTTCCCACTCCATCGATCCCTCGTCCTCAACATCAGGATTATTGTTCTGAGTATTAATCTTCAATTTGAACTGATAAGCTTTTTTGTCGGGTCCGGTCTTGGAAAGGATAAAAGCAGGCTTTCCAGTGGTCAATTGTCCGTACAGCACCGCAGCAGAGATGCCTATGCCTTGCTGACCTCGGCTCTGCGCCAGTTTGTGAAACTTTGAGCCGTATAATAATTTAGCAAAAATCTTAGGAATCTGCTCTTTTACGATTCCCGGGCCGTTATCTTCTGTGATCATGCGAAAGCGAGTTTCTCCCAACTGGATCAATTCTACGCTAATTTCGGGCAAGATTCGAGCCTCTTCACCAGCGTCTAAAGCGTTATCTACTGCTTCTTTTACTGCAGTTAAAAGCGCTTTTCGGGGATTATCAAAGCCCAATAAATGTCTATTTTTCTCAAAAAATTCAGCAATAGAAATATCCCGTTGCTTCTTAGCTAGTTCTTCAGCGGTTTTTGGTGTTCCATTACCATTGCTTGGACTCATACCTCAGATTAAAAAAGAAACGTTTATAAGAATTACGGTTTGCTGAGTTTGGCAATTTCGTACCAACCCCGGTTTGCTCATCCCCAGCCTCGTTCTGAGAAACAAGTTTTAGGAAGAGGTCTTAGTGTTCTCTTTTCACCATATTTTTTGGAGGGCTCATAATCAATATACTCTTATATACATCTTACTATTTCATCTTCTCCAGCAGTTCCAGAAGCTTCTCGAATCTAAACTTGCCTAGAGGGATTACCCGAAAATGTTCCTGGTTTGTTTTGCTGTACAGCCTCGGGGAGTGCTGGAGTTCTGACAACAATTCTGACTTAGAAAGTGCACCATAAAAACGTGCTTTTCCTTTCTTCTGGGAGCAGACGACATGATAATCAGCAATCTTTTCTTTCTCGTGCATGAAACGGTCATCGGGATAGGCTACCGATTTCCATTTATTTAACGAATCCGGACTGATGCTTCGCAATCCAACAGTGGTTTCTTTTCCGTTAATCCTCACGGTGAAATCCGCTCCCGCCCCGGCAGCATCGCCAAAGTACAATCCGCGGTACCTAAACCATTTCTTTTTCTTGATGAGCAGTTGCTTAAATCCCTCTTCCGTAATCCAGCAGGAAACAAAATTGCGGATTTTCACTTCTACATTTCTCCCCTGCTCCCCCCAGCCTTCGATAGCAATCTTTTGTCTGGCTTGCTGAATGAAATTATCTATCGAGGGCTTGGGAACAGTGTATTGCAGATAATCAAAACTAGAAGAATCCTCTTTTCTCTTGCCCAATAAAAAATTTAAAATGGTTTTAAACATTTCTAATGATCCCCTTTTTCTTGAGCTTTTTAAAGAACTCTTTTAAGAAATGGACCTTTAATACAATTAGGCCAGCAATGATAAAAATCCAACCAGGTATGACTGGCAAGAAAAGACCAAGTATACCAACAATTATTAAAGAAATTCCCACTACTTCTCTCCAAAAATGATTTTTAATTTTTATCATGCTTGAATATTAAACAATAATGGTGATGTACATTAGGCACAAAACTGTACTTATACCCATAAGGATATAAAGTTTTGTTGTCTTGGAGCCAGAGACGCTCCCCCCGCAATTGATAATGCTTGCTCATCTCCTTAGCGAAATCCCAAGCTAAAGTAATGTAGTTCCCTTTGTCCATATAATTCTGCAGGACTACTGCTAAATAAGCCCCTTCTTTAAGCAGGGGCTTAATTTTAACAAAAATGTCCACTAATCGAGATAAAAACTCCTCGTAACTACAAGCATTCCCCAAATCGTTTTCATCCTTGCTGTACTTTAAATCTAAACCCTGTTCTTCTCTTTCCCTGGTAACCAACCCTTTCTTATTTAACATTGGGCCGTAAGGGGGAGAGGTAATGATAAAATCTATTTTAGGGAGGTTATACTCCTTCCAGAGCTCATTTATCTTCGAAGAATCTCCTCTAACCACGATTTGCTTGCAGTATTGCTTTGCTCCTTCCTGAGCCAGTTGAAATTGCGCATCCAATCTCTTGATTCTCTCTCGGGCAATTTGGACATATTTCTTCTGCAACTCAATTCCGATACCATTCCTCTTAGTATTATAGCATGCTACTAAGGTGCTTCCCGTACCCAGAAAAGGATCTAGCACTACTGCTCCGGTTTTGGTGAAGAATTTGATAAACTCCTCAACCATCTTTTCCGGATATTTAGCCGGATGCAGAAGCTCGTCTTTCTTTCTCGGCGGAGGATTATGAACGAACCAGGTTTTAGTAAACCTTAACCACTCCTGAGCAGAAAGTTCATTTAATCTGTTCTCGGGAGGGAGCTCCTCGGTATAACTATTATCTTCGTTCATTAAACCAATTCAAAACCATATATTATATAAAATTATAGGTCGGAAAGAGGCAGAAGACCATCATGGGGGAAGAACATACATTATTCGTGACCCGGATATAAATAGACTTCATGAACGTCTGGTTGCAGCAGATCCAACCAACCGCATATCTCTGCCAGTTGCACTTGAGAAGATAGACAAGATAATGGAGAAACATGAAAAGAGTATATAAACAATAAAAAAAATAAAAAACAAAGAGTTTATCTCTTCTTCTTTTTGGCCTTTCTTCCTCGGGCCATCTTAGCTCTGCAGACATTTCCCTTCTTGTCAATGAAGTACAAATAACCAGACTGTTTCTTCACGCCTGCCTTAGCTACAACTTCCTTCTTGGCTTTGCCTTTCTTTCTTCCTGCTCTGCTCATCATCGCACGAGCTACATTTCCGCCCTTGTCTAAGAAATAGAGCCAGCCTTTTTGCTTCTTAACACCTGTTTTTGCTACAATTTCAGCCATTTTTCACCCTCCTCTTTTTGTATTTGAAAACATTTAGTTTTCCTACCCTAAAGAAAACTCTTTTATTTATAAATGTTTCTTTTTACCCGTCGATTATCCGTCGGATGTTTACTATTTTACTATTGAACTGTGTAGAAAGACTGCGCTAAAAACCCACCTCATTCAAATCCTGTATATTCAAACATTTAAAATCTTCTACCATCCGGGGACAAGCAGTGTTAATCCATACGTCGACAAAATTAAAATTTTCTAACTGTGAATAATCAATTCCATCCCCGAGAAAAAAGAAAACCTGTTTTCCGGTCTTTTCTAATTTATCTCTTAATTCTTCTGCTACCCTGCTCTGGCTCTGCCCAGGTTTAGTCGTAACGATAATCCCAATTCTTTTAGAAGCCAAGAACTTAGCTAACTGCCACTTCTTCCTCTGTACAATCTTATCTGAATACTTTTGATCTAAAAGCTCTAACTTATGAATATTATGAATAAAGGGATTATAGCAATAAACGGGTTTCTGATTAGCATACAATAGCGCCGTGGGATGAAACTTTCCATCGCCAACATAGAGGAAAGCATCATAATCTCCGGGGAAGTTAGACACATCGCAGCCCAGAATTTGCCCTAAAGATTTTCCGTGCCGACTCTTAAACAAGATTACTTCTTTTCCATTCTCTTCTAATTTTCGTTTAATCTCTTCCTGAAAAGCTAAGAATTGCACCGGTGTAGCCAGCACTAACCTGGAGGGAAGTCTCTTCAGTACGCGTTGGGGAAGTACTAAATCCCCTTCGTATTTTG
>JACRPJ010000105.1 GCA_016213985.1 Candidatus Woesearchaeota archaeon | reverse complement strand
AACAATTTGTAGAAGGGTACACTAACAGCCTAGGCAAAGGAGACAAATTCAAATTTACCGTTAGCGGAGACCATTACCTTACGGTTGATGAGGTGGCTGCTGGCTCAGTAACCGTCAACATTACTAGTACGCTACACCGGGCTACCCTGCTAGTCGGCAAAGAGCAGAAGTTCGACTTGACTGGAGATAATTACTACGACTTAAGTGTCAAGCTGAACAGTATCAACTCTACCAGCAGTAAAGCCAGCCTCACGGTGAAGAAAGTGATGGAAGCAATTGCTGCTCCTAAGACTCCAGCTGCACCTGCTGAGGCACTTAAAGAAGTGGTAAAAGAGCAGCCTGCAGGAGGTGCTCCGGAAGGGGTTGTACCTACTCCAACTACCGAGGCAGCGGGAGAAGAAGTTGCTTTTGGTGAAGAATTCAAAGCGATGCTTGCCCAAGGCTGGTTCTGGATGACCGTAGTGCTGGTGTTTTTAGTAATTGTGTTGGTAATCTTCGTGACCAGACGCTACCAGGAGCATAAGCGAGGGGAGAGATAAATTTTTTCTTTTCTATCTTTTATGCATTTTCTATCTTTTTTGTATTTGTTTAGCTTTCGGCGGTCGCTTGCTTCGCCTCGCTCTCGCAGTATTCCCGTTGACAACCGGAAAGTAACCCCAAATTAGCGGGTAACTTACTTTCTTGCTAGCAAAGATTCAGCTCAGCAAGCAAATTGACCGCGCTGAGCTAAACAAATACTTTTTTTGAGTTTTATTTTTGACAGTTATTGGTTAATTGTGTTATTATTTACTTATACGATTCCTGGAATAAACCGGTACTTGACTCTCTCACAGTATTTTACATAGTCCGGATCCTGTATTAGGTGCCTTTCTTCGGTAGTTGCTCGGAAGAAATAAATTATGCTCCAGAACAACATGCCTAAGGCAAAAGACCAGTTCATTACTGGTAGTAAAGTAATCCACCAGGCTAGATTCTTGCCGACATAGGCGGGATGTCTTACAATAGAGTAAGGGAATTTAGTTACAATCCCTCGATTAGTGAGATTTGATGACTTTAATCCTAAGGCAACGGTAGCCCACGCATAGATAACTATCAAAAAGATGATTGTTATCCTGAATATAATTGTTAAGGTAGGGTTCCAGAAGGGTACGTAGTCATTTGCGCCCCAATGGACATAGTTTCCGACGATAGAATTAAATGGTGGGTAACCAATCAAAGCCACAAACCAGCCGAAAAAAGTGGGTTCTACCGATTTTACTGCATTTCTCAGTTTACGGGATTCAAAGGCGTATCCTATGGAGAAGATGAGAGTGTCGAGAGTGAGTAGAATAGTTAAAGAGAAAGAGTACCAGGAAAAACTGCGGATAGAGAATGTTAGGAGGCCATTAAAGTTGCTGTAAAAGAAGTTGGTCATGGTGGGAAGGAAGAATAATTTCACCAGGATAAATAATAATGCTACTTTCTCTTCGTTTTCCATGCTGAAAGAAGGTTCTCTTTTGAACAGAGCCTTAAAATTTCTAAACAGTGCCCTGAAAAAGAGACGAGGCTTGTTTTCAGAGTATTCCTTTACAAAAACAAGATAAATAAACGGAGCTAGAATGATGTATGCGAGATAGAGATATAGTAGAGTACTCTGGGTTTGTGGAGTAAGGGTGCGTTGGTAGTACGCAAGATAGCGAAATAATAGAATTCCTATTCCATAAAGTGTGAGGCTAGAAAAATAAAGCTGAAATCCACGGATAAGACGAGTGCTGGGCATTATGGAGCTATCCCCTAAGTTGGTTATAAATATTTATGTTCCTAAAGCTTATAAGTTAAGTAGTTTACTCACCTCCCCTTCCACCCGCTTCTGGAAATCGGCAACATTCTCTCCTTCTTTTTTAGTGGTGTTCAGCGCTAGCATCAGATTTCTAGTCAGGTTTAGTTCTGTTTCCGGATCAAATAACTTTATCTGCTGCAAATGCTCTTTAATGATATGTTCTTCTATCTCTTCCGTGTTGGTGGATGAAATTTTAATCTCTTCAAATTCTTTTGATTCTAATTGGGAAGTATTCTTCATTACTAGACAGGCTCCCTGAGCATAAAGTAATTCAAATATTTTTTTGAAGTCGATGTCCGAAGTTTTTCCGCTTTCTATCGTTCCAGTTAGTCTAATAGTAATCAAGCTATTTTCTAGGTTTACAGGGTTAAAATGAGTTAGAATTTCCTGGGTGATTTCTTCTATAGGTTTATGGGTGCAGTTCAGTATTAAAGAATGATGTTTAGCTGTTTCGAGAGGGATCCACTCTATGCTCTGTTCGTTGTTTTCTATGGTAATTAAATAATAACCACCTTTGCTATACTGCTCTAGCTCCAAAAAGTTGTTAGGGAACAATGCTCCGGGATAAGTTAGAGTTCCATACTCCGGTTGGTTTAATCTGGAAGGATGATGGACATGCCCGCCGGCATAGTAATTAAAGTTTTTAGGTAAGAAAGACAGCGATTGAGAGTCCATCTTTTCCAGATGCTTTGGTTTAAGTTCAGAGAGAGTGGTATGGAAGAGGAATATTTTGTATCCCGGCTCTCGCTCCAGATTTTCTAGGTGAAGGTTTTGATAGTATATTTTATCCAGCAATCCTTTCTTCCCCAGCATTCCAGTTATTTTGGTGCCGGTTTTTTTATCGACAGTAAATTTCAAGTGCAATCGCTGTGTTTCGGGGTTTACCAGGCCTTTGCACACGTTAATTAATAATCCCGCGTTTTCTAGCACATCAATCATGGTCTTGCCACTGGGAGAGAAATCATGCGAGCCGGCGATGGCGTATACCGGAATGTAGTTTTCCTGCAGTTCTTTGAGAGACTTGGTTACGGTTTTAAGAATGTCCAGAGAAGGGATAGATGTATTAAACAGAGCTCCGGAGAGGAGGATAAAATCTACTCGTTGTTGAATACAATTTTCTACTGCCTTAAGAAATGCCTGCATAGACAGGTCTCGCATCTTTTGGTCTCTCCATGAGCCCAGATGCAGATCTGCAAGGTGAGCATATTTCATTAAAGTATTTGAGAAAGGGGTATTTATATGAATTGTGGTGATGCTAGCCTACTTTTGTTGCCGTCACTTCTTTCTTTTCGATTTTGACCACAATTGTTTCTCAGTCTCTGCTACCACCGCTCGGATTTTAGCAATAGCGTCCTGATTGGCGGAAATTGAATCAATCCCCTGGTGTACTAAGAAGTGAGCCATTTCTGGTCTGGATCCAGCCTGTCCACAGATGGAAGTGGTCACATCATATCTCTGACAAACTTTGATTACTCGGGCTACTTCCCCTAGTACTGCTGGGTGCATCTCATCAAAACGGTCATTAAGCTTTTGGTTATTTCTATCGATACCCAGAGTTAATTGGGTTAAGTCATTGGTGCCAAAAGAAACAAAAGAAATTCCTTCCTTGCATAGCTCTTCGATAATCCAGCAAGCGGCAGGAGTTTCTACCATGACTCCAAAGTCGACTTGTTTACAAGGCTCCAGTCCGACTTCACGCATAATTTCTTTCGCTTTCTGTAATTCCTCGGTTCTGATAACAAAAGGAACCATAATCCCCACATTTTTCCAGCCTTCATCGTGCAGTTCCTTGACTGCCTGAAACTCGGCTTTCAGTATTTTTGGCTCGTCCAGTAGTCTTCTAATACCATGCCAGCCAATCATGGGATCACTTTCTGTGGGTTCTTTCTCTCCTCCTTTCAGGTTTCTGTACTCATCTGAGCGCATGTCCGAGCATCTGATCCATACAGGTTTGTGAGCAAAAGCCCGGGCAATTTTTCGAATTCCTTCTTTGAGTAATTTTACGTAGTTTCTTTCTTTTCCCGTTCGGACATATTCTGCGGGATGTATTCCACCGGAGGCAATCATAATCTCTAATCTTACTAAGCCCACTCCGTCCGCTCCGGTAGCCGCGGCTTTTTCTGCCAGATTGGGCAGGTCCATGATTACTTTTACTTTAGTTCTGGTGGCAAACTTTTTTCCTGCAGCAACTACCGCGATTTCCTTCTTTTCTTTT
>JACRPJ010000104.1 GCA_016213985.1 Candidatus Woesearchaeota archaeon | reverse complement strand
TTTATTCTGCAGGTATATGCGTCGCCAAGAGGAAAAAAAAGAGGAAGGAGTACTGGATATAATTTCAAAGAAAGGGTTAAATCCGTGGTTTGAAGCAGTGGTAGCACGGGAGAAAGAGCTCCCTGATTATAAATCAAGGCCAGCGTGTCAACTGGTGACGCGGCTGTATGAGGCTGCAGAAAAGAATATCCGACTCTCCTCTCCCCGGAGAAGGATAAAACACTTTGGTTTTGATCCTTTGTTTATCCCTCTGGAGCGGTTAGGTATAATTAAGTCGATTTCGGAAGATCATAAGCGGTGGCAGAACCTATTGCTCCGTTTTGTGATTGAGGAAATCAAAAAACTGGCTGAATCGTAAGAAAGATGATTATCTAAGAAAAGTGAGTAAGAAATGAGCTCAGAAAAATTAAAGATCTTTATGGGAGTAGAAGCCCCGAGCAATCCGAGCAATAAAGGAGATGTTACTAAAGGCATCTATGGCTTCGCTTGGCAAGGAAGGACTCCGCCAGGAGGCACTTCATCACCATCCGACGGAATTTCTTCGGAAAGA
Organism: Candidatus Woesearchaeota archaeon; assembly: GCA_016213985.1. Classification (GTDB taxonomy): domain Archaea; phylum Nanobdellota; class Nanobdellia; order Woesearchaeales; family GW2011-AR9; genus JACRPH01. The sequence goes on along the minus strand of JACRPJ010000104.1, from coordinate 2,626 downwards.
ACCCCTCAAATAGAACTCTTATCTGGAGGGTCTGCTGGAGAGTCTGACCTAGTTAGTCATACCCCTCGCTTCGTCGCTTGTATAAATGATAGTATCTATGCTATTAGCCGTGATATCATTTACATCATTGATCGCTCCGACTTACACTTCAAAGAGCAATCATACTTGTCCGACCTGTTTAGAGCAGATAGTCCAAAAAAAGAGTGTAAAGAAGTGGTGGATAAACCTTCCACTGCCGGAGGAGTGACAGTTACCCCCCCGGGGGAATTGTTTTTGTCATTATATCTAACTAGGGATGGAGAGAAGCAGAAAGAGCGTAAGGGCTATCTTTTGTTTTCACCCTCGGGGAAGCTGGACAGCTTGACCGTTCTGGACGGATATGTTCCCAGTGGGAAACCAGTGCTTGCTGGAGAAAATAAAGTATTGGTTCCTTGCGGAAATAGGCTAGAGACTATACTTCTTGAGGAAAAAGAGGGCCAGAGAGAAGTTAGGCAGAGTAATGTTCCTCATTATCCTATGAGCGGAAGTATACTTTCTGTAGCCAGTTTGGAAGGAGTTACTATTTGCACCGATGACCAGGAGGGATATATGATTATTTCCGAAGGAAGAAGGAAGGAGTTGAAAAGAGGAGCGGGTAATGACTTATTCCTTGCTTCGAACCGGAGAGAATACCTGCCTTCTGAAGCCACCTCTTGTACTCTACTGAAATATAACCAAGAAAAATATGCTCTATTTGGGGTGGACGATGGAAAGATTTTAGTTTATCGTATCAGTCTTGCTCCGGATGGAGAACCTACTTTAAACTACCAGAACACCGCATCTTTCATTTCCAAAGAGGGATGCGTTGATGAAGGAGGTAAAGATAATCACATCTACGACCTTAAAGTACATGAGGATTGGGTTAATTTTCATTTCCACAATTTATATTTACGCATTGGTTTTCCAAAGTTGATGGGATTATCCCAAATGAACAGGATAATTCCACAGCAGGAAGATAAGCAAGCCCCGAAGGAGGATTATCTTAAAAACCTGATGAGCATTTATACTCTGGACAGGATATGCTGGGTGCCTCATCGTATAACCTGTGGTGATTTTTTTGAACCATGAAAGCTTACATTAAAGAAATACCTGGACGAGCACATCAAAAGAACGAGGATTCTCATTATGAACACGTATTTAGTGATGTTGAGGGAAAAGAATGGGGCTTATTTACCATAGCAGACGGCCTTACCGATCATAATGGAACCACTGCTAGTCACCTTGCAATTAGAGTTATCAGAGATCAGATTGAGGAAATAATGAAAACCAAAAAAGTAGATAATCTAAGAGTATTGATTAAAGAAGCGGTAGTCGTTGCAAATAAAAACTTGGAATCATTACGTACCGCTACTTACACTACCTTAGACATAGTTCTGCTCTCCTCGGAACAGTTATATGTAGCACATCTGGGGGATAGTAGAGTATATTTGGGCTACGAGGATGATCTCCATCTTATAACCCCCGATGAAGGAAATATTTTCTCAGGACCGAAGAATTATATTGGCAGTACTTATATAGAAGGGAATAGTAACCCTATTGAAGAAAGGATTCATCTAATCGAGCCTTACCAAACAGGGTGGAGTAAACCAAGAATAATCCTGTTGACCACTGACGGCTTGGTCACGCGCGCTACCGAAGAGCAAATTAAGAAAGTGTGCTTAAACGCGGGAAAGTATGGTGACTACAGTGATGTTTTGAATGAGTTCAGTGCTATAATCCATTACCCGAAAGAAAAGTTGCTGGAGTTTGCCGAAGATGACATTCGCAGGAAGTTACTTCATGAAGTCAGTGATTTTAGGATTGAGAAAGATGTACCTAAAGAAGAGTTGGTAGATAGAATACTCGAGGCTTACTTGAAAGGAACAAGCAAGGAGTTAGTGGACAGAATCGATGGGCATCTGAAGTTTGATGATACCTCCCTAATTTTAGTGGACCTTAATGACACTGTAACCAGAAGCTTAGCCGAATTTAGGGAGATGGAGCAAATACTTTTTCCCACGCTGCGTAAAGAGCGAGATGATTATGCTGATAAATTAGTGAGAGCACAAGAAGCGGTTAGGACATTGGAAGGGAGCCTCTTGAAAGAGGAAGAGAGACGTGAAGAAGAAAAAATGGCGTATGCAAAGATATGTGCTGAGAAAGAAGAAATGATTGCTCAGCTAGCTCAAGAGGTAACAAAATATCAGTCTTGCATAAATACTGCTATAGAAACTAGTTCATTAGGTACAGAGTTAGCCCCCCCCATGCGAAAACCGGATGAAAGCAACGAAATAACATCTGGTGTTTCAGCAAGAATAAAAAGTTTTATAAAAAATTTTTTGAGCCAAGGAAAGCTTTATCTTGCGATAAAAGGTGCAGCGAAGTGGCTAAACGAGGAGGTTAAGTAAAACATGGACGATCCCGATCCTAATACCCTCGTAACAATAATTAGAGAATTGAAAGAGAACCGAGACAGTTTTAAAGAGGCATACCTCCAAGAAAAAGCAGAGCGGGAGGAACTAGAGCGCCACGCTTTAATTCTAATGGAGATAGTTCAAAATTTAGATGGTTATCTAATAAAAGTAAGGTCCATTACTGGCTTGCCCGA
>JACRPJ010000108.1 GCA_016213985.1 Candidatus Woesearchaeota archaeon | reverse complement strand
TTGCGGCATTAGGAATTAGATTAATTTTTTCCGTTAGCAGTGGATGGGATATCTTCATTAGTGGAATCTTCGGTTTTGGGGTTTGTTTTGCACTGGCTTACTTGTTCTATTACGGGCATCAATGGGGAGGGGGAGATAGTAAGCTACTGATGGGAATGGGGGCAGTTATTGGTATTACTTATCCGTTTAACGGTTCTAGCTGGAATTTATTGTGGTTCTTCCTGACTTTGTTGCTTCTGGGTTCGGTTTACGGACTGGTATGGATCAGCGCTGTAGTGGCAATCAAAAGAACTCTCTTCCTAGAGCGATTTAAACAAAACCTCTATTTTTATCGTAAAATACACCTCGGGCTAGGGATAGTTTCGCTGGGATTCTTCATTTTATTCCTGACCGGGCTGAAGTGGGGCTACAGTTTCATCTGGCCAATAATTCCATTTCCCCTGGCGGCTTTTTACTTATTCTTGTTTGTTAGCACCGCAGAAGACAGCTGCTTTACCCGGAAAGTGGAAGTGAAACAACTGACGGAAGGGGACTGGCTAGCAGAAGATGTGATTGCCGGAGAGAGGATCGTTATGAAGAAAAAAACCCTAGAAAAAGAAGATGTGGCTAAACTGCTCCAGGTGAGGCAAGAGAAGAAACCAGAGAGGGTACTGATAAGAGAAGGAATCCCGTTTATTCCGAGTTTTTTGCTGGCGTACCTAGTGCTGGTGTTCGGAAGCAGTATTTTTAATTGGGCATGGAAGAGTTTTTTGGGTTAATTTCGAGAAAAAGCCGTAGAAAGCTTTTTATAGGTAAAACGTTTACTTAAGTTACGGTTATAATTAACTACTAATCAAAAAGAGGTGTAAGAATGAAGAAGAAAGGTTCTCTTAATTTATCCATCGAAGCAATTGTGATTGTGGTGATTGCTTTTGTAGTCTTGGGTTTAGGATTGGGATTTGTTAGAAATCAGTTTAAGAGTTTTGGAAATTTAGCTGAAGATACACAAGGACAAATAAAACAACAATTAATGGAAGATTTAAGAACAGGAGATAAGAAGCTATCTTTCCCTTCAACACAATATACTGCATCTTCTGGTGAGGAAATCGGGAGTGCAAGCGGAGTTGCAGTTAAAAATACGGGTGATGCAGTACTAAAATTCAAACTCGAATTTTTAGTTAAAGTTGGTGCGAACTTTGAATCTTTTAAATCTGGTACCACTACCGGAACAGAAACAGATTTTGGACAATTTAAAGCGAGAATAGACTGGGATGATACGGAACAAACTTTAAATCCGGGGGAATCTAGATTTTATGGAATTGCCATGTCTTCCCCTAATAAAATTGGTAATTATTTATATAAAATAAGAGTTACAGATTCAGAAAAACAAAAAGTTTATGACGAGAAAACATTTTTCATAAAATCTACATAAAAGGTGGTTTACGATGGCAAAATCAATTTCAGGAAAAAAGCGGATGACCGAAGAGCAGGAATTCCAGATAATGAAGCTAGTTTTAGATAAATTCCTGTGGCTGGGATTTATTATTATGGGCTGGGGAATGTATCAATCTCTGAGCCAGTCCAGCATTATGGCCGGAATATGGTACATGATTTCAGGTGCAGTGGTATTGCTGCTATTCCTGATAATCATAGTTAAAGAATATGAGATTGTGAAGTAGCAGTTAATCTTAATTCTTACTTTTTTTTAATCTTTATTGATAACGCAACGAACGTAGTATTCTCCATATTTCTGATCTGGGTACATTAAACCCATGTCAAAATGTAAGCGCCAGGCTCGATCAGTCTCGGACATATCAATCGAAGAGGACCAGTAGTGCTGGCAATTATTATCTAAAAGTGAGTCCATGTAACAGCCATTAGAGGGACCTTCATTTAAGGCACACCCGATTTTACAAGAACCTTCAGCACCTGGACATTTTGTGCCACAGCCATCGACCACTTCACAGCTGCCACCTGGTTCTGTTGCTGGACATCCCACAATAAGCGTTCTCAGCTCGTCTATTTTAGGAAGAACCCAATCAGAATAGCCTGCAAGAGGAAGACTTTTGCAGTACAAAATGGCACCCTCCCAGGTCTTCTTTCCACCAGTCTCTTTTTGCCATATTAAGCCGGTATTTAAATCAGTCACGGTGCCATCTCCATTATCCTTACCGTTAAATTCTCCTAGAGAAACGCACTTTCCGCTTTGGCACTTCTGATCATCGTAACAATTTCCACAGCTTCCCCCGCAGCCATTATCACCGCATTCTTTACCGTTACAATCAGGCTGACAATTCGATGCACAGTAATTGTTGTCCACACAATGAAATCCGGCTCCGCAGTTTTGGCAGAAACCACCGCAGCCATCGTCATCTCCACACCATTTGCTATTGCAGTCAGGAGTGCAGGTGCCATTCTTGGTCAGCAGCTTTAATGCCGCCAAGCCATAGACGACGGCCTTTGTTCCTAAGGCTGACCATTGGTCGCGAAAACAATCATCGTCCCTAAAATTCAAGAAAAAACTTCTTCGTAAGATACGAACTTCTTTTGCATCAATAGTTTTTACCCAATATTGCTTATTTCCATAATCTGTTTTGTATAATCCATTCAAAGAATCTCCCCAAGCATCATCGCTGGAAAAATTATTTCTGGTAAAGTCTCCTAAATCTTCCATTAACTCTTCAAGAGTATCAAACTTTGGAGTTTGTGAAGGCTTTTCAACCAAATCCATGATTTCTCCTTTATGCTTGTCTGTCCAGGATTCATAGGAATCATAAAATGGATGAATATCCTGGTGAACATGGGCTGGGCTGGTCAGGTCAGCAATTAAGTGATAAATAAAACCAAAGTCATAGCCTATTTCACTATTCTGTTGATAAGTATCAACAACCCTGGGCCAGGAATGGTCTCCAAAAGGATAATCTGATTGCAGTTCCGGGTTCAGGGCCCATTCTATTGAAGAAGAAAATCCCTTCAGGTTGTGAGTAAAATGATTAAATGCCCGAACATAAGCATCTTCTGGTGAATCCTCATTAATAGTGCCCTTTTTAACTTCATCTGTATCAAAATAGATGCTTTTCGGAATTTGGGCATATTTTTCTAATTTGTCTACTAAAAGTGGGTGGATAGATTGTTCTTTCATGGTTCCTGTTTCATAAGAATTGAGTTTTTTAGGAGATAAAGTCATTCCGCCGGCTATCAAAACTAGAGAAGCTAATGTTCGAACTATTTTATTACTGACAATTCGCTTAAAAGCGTTCAATTTTCCATTGGCCATTTTCATCTTTTTTGAATCTAAATAAACATTCATAATTATTACCGCAGGGAGAAGTATAATCCCGATAACTGCCGTATTCTTCTTTTAAAGTTAAATCAATGCTTTTTAATTTCTCTCCTAACTGAGATAAGCCGAGATCATAGTTAAAGCCAGTTATTTCTTCCGGCAGAGATTTACCGGATAAGGCATCACGCAAAGTCTTGCTCTCCGGATGAACTTGGCTCAAAGCCTTTTCTAAATCTCCACTTGCTAAGGCATTAGCAAACTCTCCAAAAGTTTCGGGAGGCGTTTTAACGTAAAATTGGCTAACGCAGGCTTGATTGACACAGATTTTATCTCCGGGACAATCAGTATCTTTCTGGCAATATCCGGAAGAAGTCCTTGTTTTACCTCCGCAATTATAGTTATAGTAAGAAAAAGTAGTAGCCATAGCACCTACGCAAGCTAATGAGAGCAGTCTTTTTACTCTATCTCCTATTGACATAACTCCATAATAGTAAGAGAGATTTATAAAGATTATGCTCTTAAACTGAGCCTGATGGCAAATAAGACCGGAGCGCTCGGGCTGTCCATGGAAACACTAGTAGTAATAATCATTTCATTGGTTATACTTGTGGGAGGGATCGCTTTCTTATATAACCTCATCTATAGCAGTGAATCAATCAAAGCACAACTAGACGAGCAAACCAATATTGAATTAGAACATTTGCTGGTAGATCAGGGCAAGCAGGTGGCGCTACCCCGGCATACAGCTACCCTCGAAGCAGGGGAAAGCCATGTATTTGGGATGGGAATACTGAATACCGGCTCAGAGTTTGGGATGCACTTTAAAATCAAAGTTACTCCCAACAAATACAGCGACCCACTGGAAAAACCAGGGGATGATAACATTATTAAAGAAGCTGCTGAGAACTGGCTGCTGTTCAATAGTGAATTAACCATCGCTGAAGGAGAGCATAAAACAGAGTTGATTAGCGTAGAAGTTCCTACCAATGCTTTAAAAGGTCAATATATTTTCGATGTTAAAGTATATTACACCAAAGACGACAACGAAGAGCAATACGGCAACACCCAGAAAATAGTGGTGAATGTAAAATAACTAATAATCAGCCTAAGAACTCATTTAGAAACTTTCTGGGACTGGGTGCTTTAACTACCGCATGAGCTAGCAACACCCCATTTGCTCCTAACGACAAGGCTTGGTGTAAGTCCTCCGGGGAATGAATCCCTGCTCCGCACAGCATTTTAGTGGAAGAACTCATCCGTCCAACCATCTTAACGGCTCGGGTAATAATTTCGGGATTGGCTTCAGTCACAGAAATATCCCCTCCGATCAGTTCCGGAGGCTCATAAGCAATATAGTCGGGGTTAAGCTCGGCGATATGTTTTATTTCTACGAGATTAGAAGCGCAAACTACGGTTATCAGATGATAATGCTGGCACAATTTTACTATGTTTCGCAAGTAGGGAAAATTAACCTTGTATTCGGAATGATTAAGTATTACTCCTTGGATGCCTATCTCTTTTAGCTCTCGAGGCGGGATGCTGCCGGTATGCGCTCCTAATTCCACGTTATCAGCATGCTGTGCAAACACGGGGATATTCACCTTCTCGGCAATCTCCTTAACCGTTAATAAAGAAGGAGCGACCGCGATTTGATACTTATTAGACTTTACTTTAGAAATACGCTGAGCTAATTTAAGTCCCCGGTTCCCCGAGGATTCCTTGTACGTCTTAAAGTTAATTAATATTAACGGTCTCATGGTTTGACTTTATAGTCTACATCAATAATCCCTTCCTCTGTTGGTTCCGTCTTAGTACCTCTCTCTTTTTTAAACTTCCTTAGCATCCTAAAGAAGTAACCGACAATCAGGAGAATTATTACTATGGGCAGCAGAAGTATAGATAAACCAAAGATGAGCAGTAGAATTAGGATTATTCCGGCCATTACTGACAGGGCAATGATTCCTGCTTTAAGTTTCCGGTTGACTGCTGCCATCTTTCAGGAAAAGACCTAGTCCTATAAAAAGAATTCCCCAGATTAGCGCCTGAATGAAGATTAAAAAGCTGAGGTTCACAAAGAAACTCAGAGGA
>JACRPJ010000103.1 GCA_016213985.1 Candidatus Woesearchaeota archaeon | reverse complement strand
CTAGTCCATTACCATGGCTAATATGGGGTTTGAGTCTTCCTCCTTTTTCCCGGCTTAAATCGTAAACATTTAATTGTGGACCAATTCCATTTATGGTGTATTGATCATAAATATTTGCCGCTGTGTCAGTAAGAATATTTACTAAGTCTGAAGTGGCATAACTATGGCTTGGCCGGTTAACTTTGAGGAATTTAGTTTCCTCTAGTTTAACTCCGTTTTTCAGGCGGCCATGAGCCGGGTGCCCTATGGCTTCGGAAGGCTCTTTTGGAGCGATAATCCGCAGCGGGGGAAATACCTCCAGCTTTTCTACTTTCATCTCCAAAGGATCCGAGGAGAGAAGAGAAACGCTGGCAGCAAAATGAGGAGAAGAAGAGTTGAATGAATGTACCATTGGAGGTGGAAAATCTTTATCGTAGGAAGGAGCACTAAGCCTAAGATAGGAAGTAAGCAGCACTGTGACAATCCCGCTCGTGGGAAATAATGCTCTCATCCTGGAAAGGGGTTGAGCTGAGGCTTATATTAATTGTGTATATACATTATTTGTCTTTCTCCGTGCTATTCTATTCCCACAGCTCCAGCATCTCTTCCTCGAGGAAGTGCATTTTTCCCGGGATAATCAGGCAGAAAGGTGGCTTTCCAAAGTCCGTTTCTTTTATCTTTTTCAGCTTTCCCTTTTTAATCGTGGCTTCTTCACTGCCGAGCCGCGCACAACCTACTACTAAAGTCTCTTCGGAGATGATTTTTTCTTTTTGGTGTTCTTCAATATGCTCGAGAATCTCTAATGCTTTATTGATGGTCAGGAATTTATTCTGCTGGGGCTTCAAGTCCAGCAGAAATAAAGTATGTAGCCCCATTTTCATATTTTCTTTGAGCACCTTATACGGTGTCTCTAATCCTGGCTGTTCTTCGGGAAAGGGAATGGAAGTAATTTTGCCTAGTTTGTACAATTGCAGCCCGGTAACTCCCACTGCAGTCAGGACTGAGGCATTATGTATCACCTTAACCGGGACTTTTTTTTCTTTAGCCAGGCGGAATAGTTCAATGTGGGTGGTAGCGGACATAGGATCTCCCACCACTAGAAAAGCAACCTCTTTCTTATTTGCCTCACCGATGATTTTTTCTGCTCCTTGCTCACTCATCTCCCTATTGGCAAGGATAATTTTCTTTCCATAAAGTTTTTCTAGTTGGAATACTGAACATTGTAGCACTGAGGTATAATTATCTAAGTAAACTTGGTCACAATTCCTAACTGCCTCTAGTCCTCTCAGTGTAATGTCTTTCTCATCCCCTAATCCTAAACCAATTAGATATAAGGTCATATGCTCTTAAAAATATTTTTTTAATCAAAAGCTTCTTTTTTGTAACAACTTTACATAGCGATGAGTGGCTTTTCTTCTGATATCTTTCAATTTCTTGGCACCGCATAAATGTGTTCCTATTCCAAACTTTCGCTTCCTTCGTCCATGTAGTTTTTTCATACTTGTTTACTCTCTTATTACTTATTTAAATAGTTTTCGAGCTCTGAATCTTCTTGACCAGATATGGACCTTCCAAATTGTATCCTAATCTTTTATAGTATTCTCTTGCCCCAACTCCTGAAATTACTACCATTTTGTCTTTCTTTTTGATATGAGCGATCTCTTCAGCTTTTTTCATCAGCTTTTTTCCCCAGCCTTTGTGCTGTACACTGCCTTCCTCCCCAATCCCGGTGGCTGTCCCATACACATGCAATTCTCGGATTAAAGCGCTCGTGGGAGTAATTTCTGGACGTAAAAATTGTGAAGGAAATCTCAGTCTCACAAATCCAACCAACAAATCGTTTTCGTGATCTTCGACAGAAATAAAGAATTCTTTTCCTCGGGAGGCTTGGTATTCTTGAACATTTAATCTGATCTTCTTCCAGGAGATTTTTTTTCCCTGCGGCTCCCGACAGCGGATGCAGCGACATTCTACCTTGTACTTTTTAGTAATATACTGGCGTAAATTAGTCATTTCCACTCCGGCCACTATTTGCGTGGTGGGAATGTCTCTCTGGATGCGCATTATCCTACAGTATTCTGGAACATGCTTCTTTAATTCTACAATAAGTTTTGCTGCCTGATCGGCAGTTAGCGGAGAAAATTTTTCTATTTTATACTCTTCATAGAGCTTAGTTCCTTTAGTTACCAGGCATGGATAGATTTTCAACATGTCCGGACGATAATCGGGGTTGGAGAACAATTGTCTCATACCTGCTAAGTCTTTCCTTAAGTCTACGTCGGGCAGTCCGGGCATATAGTGAGCGGCAACCTTGAAGCCAAGGTCGCGTAAGGTTCTTATTGCCTCTTTTGCGTCTTGGGTAGAGTGTCCTCGGTTGATTCTTTGTAAAATCTCGTTGTAGACGCTTTGTATTCCCAATTCTACCCGAGTGCATCCTAGGCGCAGCATTTCATTTCCCTCTTTTAATAGTCCATAATCCGGGCGAGTTTCGATGCACAGGGCTACACATCTGATCTTTGAGGTCTCATTTTTTTGTTGCTCTGTTTCTAAACTACAATTATTCTTTAGTCCCCGTAATTTTTGTTTGATTCTCTCTACTCTGTTTTTGTCTTCTATTTCTGCGGGAAATTCAAAAAATTCTTTGAATTTGGTATAATCTAATTCTCTTTTTTTAGGGTAAAATAACTCGGAAAAATCATTCATGGCTTTTAATGCATATTTAACGAATTCTTCCTGATAATTTCGAGGAAAACTAGGAAAAGTTCCCCCCATTATTATTAATTCTACTTTTTCACAATTGTGTCCGAGGATTACGTACTGCTCGAGACGATTCATTACCTGTAAGTAAGGGTCAAAATCATTTCTAAGCCCCCGCATGGTAGCGGGTTCTTTCCCGGTGTAGGATTGAGGAACGCTCCCAAAAGCGCTGTTAACTCCTCCCGGGCACATAATGCACTTGCCATGAGGGCAGGGGAAGGGTTTGGTCATAATTGCTACCGGAGCCACTCCGGAGAGGCTGCGTATTGGCTTGCTGAGGAGTTTGGATTTTAAGAGCCTAAATTCTTTGGGAGAGCAGTGAAGTAAGATTTGGCTATTGGTAGGAATTTCTTTAAGTTGATATTCCCACGCCAGTTTTCGTTTAAACTCAGCCAATGATCTAGAGGAGAGTTTTTTTCTTTTCAGTTTAGCAATAATCTCGGTATAATAGCTGAGCATTTCTAAGTACTGTACCAAAACCTTTATAAATCCTCCTCCAAACTTAACTTTACCATGCCTCAGAGAGTGGGATCTTTTTTAAGGAAAACCCGGCAGAAATTGCGCCTAGGTTATAAAGAAAAAGGAAAGGTCTCGGTTAGTAGGTACCTTCAGGAATTTAAAGAAGGAGATAAAGTTGGGCTAAAAATACATTCCTGTGTTCAGTTTGGGAGGTTTTTTCCTCGTTTCCATGGACTGGTGGGGACGGTTATCGGAAAAAAGGGAAGCTGTTATCAAGTCGAAATCAGGGATGGGGGAAAGGATAAAAAGTTGTTTGTTCATCCCATCCATCTGAAAAAACAGGAGTAAACTATGGCCAATCCCCAATTCATAGAGCAAAAAGCCTTATCTTTAGGCGAGGTAAAAGAGATATTGCAGGCTATAGAAAAAAGAGACGGGCAGTTGAATTACTTCTCTAACAAGACAAAGGAGTATCTGGATATTATGGTAACTTTAACTGCTCATAAGCGTCAAGAGTTGCACAAGCAGCTGGCGAACCTTAACCTCATTCGCTTGAAAGAGGAAGTGATGGTTAAAATTATTGATTTCCTGCCCAAGAATGTGAGCGATTTAAAAGTAGTTTTACAGGGGTATAATTTGAGTCTTTCTAAAAAGGATCAAGAGAGCATTGTGGAAGTGGTTTCTAAGTTCATAGAAGAGTAGGTGAGAGGTGAACTTTCTGGAAGGTTGATGGTTGCATCAAAAAAACCGTAATTTTTATTAATTTACCAGAAATACCTATACAAGACCGATTATGGAGCCGACTAAACCTACGGTAAGAGAGGAAAAAGCAATCATCCTCGATTACTTGGAACATGGCTATCCCTTCGAAGAGGGAGCCATAAAGAGTTCTATAGCTCAAGCCCTAGGTGTTAATTATCTTACTCTTCTAGAATTAATTCCTAAGAAAGGAATGCAGTTGCAGCCCTACCAAGAAGTGTACATCGGAGAAGGGAAACGAGACGAAATTCACCATATCAAAGGCAGGATAAATGCAGATAAATTAACCGCTACGGCTAAGAACGAACTGCCTCATGCTATTGAAAATGTGATTAATCGGGACGAAAAGCGCTTTGTAGAGTTCTTTAATAAGGCTCAGCCGTTGAGCATGAGAATGCACCAACTAGAATTAATACCTGGATTTGGCAAGAAGCATATGTGGGAAGTGCTGGAAGCAAGAAAAGTAAAGCCGTTTGCCAGTTTTGAGGATTTGAAAGAGAGGGTTAAATTACTACCCGATCCTAAGCAGGCGGTAGTAAAAAGAATTATTTCTGAATTGGAAGGAAAAGAGAAATATTGCTTGTTTACTTCTTAATTTACAAGGAGTTAGCGGGTCTAAAGCCCTAGGCTTTAGACCGCATAACTCCTGTTCCGAAAACTCGCATAGTAAGCGAGGAGCGTAAAGCCATGGACTTCAGTCCGTGGATAGTTTTCGATAGAAAACTCGGGAACGTTAGTGACCATAGCTCCGAGCAGGCGAGTTTTCGTTACCACCAGAACTGCCATCTCGGATCTTTTTTCTTTTCTTTAACTAAGTCATGCATACCTGCCTTTTCAGCTTCTTTTAAGAATTGTTTGGCAATCATCTTTAGTCTTAATACATTGATGTCCACGTCGTCCTGGAAGAATTCATATTCCTCCAGCAACTTGCTCAACAGGACAGCCTGCACGTCCAAGTTAATCTGCAATGCCCCGGAAGTGGCTACCCGGCGCTCTTTTTCTAGTTCTTCTAACTCCTCCAGCAGCCGGAGTATTTGGGTACGGTCATTATTTGATTCTACCATAAATTCTCCGATAGCCTCGATCTCTTTGCTTGAATCTACATGTTTCTCTTGGTGTTCTTTTCCAAATAGTCTCTTCCACCACTTTTGTTCGTATAGGGGCATAGGAGGAAGTAATCGTTAAAGGATTATAAATCTTTTTCTTAACAAACCTTTAAAAACCACCCTAAAATTAATGGATGAATGTTGACTCCAGAAGAAGTTGTTCTGCTTAGGGAAGAATTGGCTACTTCTAAGAATCCATTGTTTTTCTACGATGACGATCCTGATGGGTTGTGCTCATTCATTCTCTTATATAAAATGCATCGGGAAGGTCATGGGACCATCGTTAAAGTAGCTCCTAAGTTAGATGCCTCTTTTGTACGTCGGGTAGAGGAATATCATCCTGATAAAATCTTTATCCTGGATATGCCTATCGTTGAGCAGGAATTTGTAGACAAGGTAAAGCAACCCATCTTTTGGATTGATCACCATTCCCCGTTGCAACTACCGGGAGTTCATTACTTCAACCCCTGCATTAAGGATCCAAATGCTTATATTCCCACCACCCGGATGGCTTATCAAGTCAGCAGTAATACTGAGGATTTATGGATTGCTGCAGTAGGCTGCCTAGCGGATTGGCACATGCCTGATTTTATCGACCAGGTTATTGAAAAATATCCCTATTTACTGTCTCAAAAAATGGATTTAGCGGATGTGGTGTTTACCCAGCCAATGGGAAAATTAATTCGAATATTTTCTTTTATACTCAAAGGCCCTACCTCAGAGGTGAATAAATGTGTAAAAATACTCACGAGAATAAAATCCCCAGAGGAAATCCTAGAGCAGAAGACCTCTCAGGCTAGATTTTTGTATAAGCATTACGAGAAGGTTAACATCCATTATGTTCCATTATTAGAGGAAGCTAAGAAGAAAGCGGGGAAGAGCAAGTTGTTATTGTTTTATTACACTGATCAGAAGTGGTCGTTTACTTCCGAGTTGTCTAACGAGCTTTCTACTTTGTATCCTCACAAGATAATTTTAATCGCTCGCAAGAAGAGCGGGGAGATGAAATGTAGCATCCGCTCTCAAACCACTGTCCTCAAAGCCCTGGAGAAAGCTCTGGTAGGAATAGATGGATATGGGGGAGGGCATCCTCAGGCTTGCGGTGCAGTCGTTAAAGAGCACGATTGGGAAATGTTCTTAAAACGGTTTAAAGAAGAGACAAAGTGAATTCTGGAGTTTAGAAAAACTAAATAAGTAATTTTGTTTTTTAAGGTTGGAGGTAGGAAAGAAGGTGACAGGAAAAGAGATAGACTCTAAAATAGAGCGCCTAGTCAGTTTACTTAATCAGATTCATTAGCTTGAGACCATCGCTAGTTGTCAAGGTCACTTTTCATTAGAGGATGGCTTGGAAGAGGAAAGGAAAGAAGAATATGCTCACGTTCTCTTTGAATTGCTCCCTAAAAAGGAAGATGAGTTCAGGAAATTCGCTTACTTTGTTTTATCCCAGGCTGCGTCCCATTGGACTCATTTTAGTATAGATATTCACCAGAGATATTACTGCACACCTGCTAGAGAAGAATTAGCCTGTCAGTGGTTGATGGAGATAACCCCTTTTTGTGCTGCTTTCGCTCTAAGTTCTCCAGGGGAGAAAAGAAAGGTTACTGATGAGGGTATAAAACTGTTGGAGGAATTAGTGGAGAAATATCTGGGCTTTACCTGAAACAAAGCTTTTATATATCCCTTAGGAGATACCCCTGACTGAAATGTCTCTGTTTTCATCCATAGTGGGGTTTGTAGCCTCTCTGTTAGGAATAGCCAGTGGAATAGCACTTAGTTACATTGCTCCTGAGGAGCTCGCTCCGGGAAAAAAATATTTCTCATTAATGAAAAAAATATTG
>JACRPJ010000100.1 GCA_016213985.1 Candidatus Woesearchaeota archaeon | reverse complement strand
GCGATGATTGCTTGGGAAGGTTTCTTGCGTAAAGACGAGTCCGGAGATATAGAAGTAAACCCACATTGGAGAATTGATGAAGTTTAATCTTTATCTTTTGATATCAATAAGATTCATTCTATCGCTGATACTTAGTAAAAAGATTTATATAATAATTTAAGGATACTACAATTATGCGTAAAAAAGAGGTTACCCTAGTCCATTTTCAGTGGTATGTGCTGGTGGTTTTTGTGGTTATCACTTCCTTTTTCTTGCTGAGGACTAACTTTACCCTTACTGGCTCCCCTGTTTATCAGGAAACCCCCACTCAGAAAGAATGGAATTTTGACCATCCTGCGAACTATACTTATGATTCCTCTTTAATCAATCTTTCTAATCGGCAGGTCCAGCTTATTCCAAAAATTAGCATCAACAGCTGGACTACTGAAGAAGTTTCCGAAGCTCAGGTTACCTCTGCCGTGCTTCGTAAGCCTGGTAATCCCCACGACCAAACCACCGAAGTCCGTTCTAAAGATGGGAAATTTGTTATTCTAAACAAAGAGAATTCTTGGTTAGACCTTACTTTCTCTATTCCTTTAAACAATGGAGATGTAGTTTCTCTCTACCTCTTGCGGAGCAATAATGTTCATATTCCGATTTATCTCTGTGACGAAAACACTACCTGTAGTGCTTCGGGTTATGGTCAAGTCATGTTTAATGAGAACGAAGGCTGGTATAATATCACTATTTCTGGATTAGTTTCTCCCCAAAGCACTTTCGCTCTGGACCCGCCACATTATATCAAAGTAGATTATATTCAGGCAGTTCATAAAGAGATTCTTCAGCATAACTCTACTAATACTAGTTATCCTTCTTCTGCGACTATTGAAACCAACGACTTTGATCTTCCGGCTTTAAGCAGCTGGCAGACTTTCTCTCAGGAAGAGGAACTGAACTCCCAAAATATTGCTTATTCTTATTCTGCCGATTCCGGAGTCACCTGGTCGGCTCTTTCCCAAGATGGAAATATTAGCTCTTTCAGCGGAAATAAAATCCGGATTAAAGCCCTCTTAGCTTCCGATGGCACGGGCACTCCGATCCTATATAAATTAAGTGTCGATTATATCGCCCGGCAATGCTTAGAAGACTGGACTTGTATTGAGTGGGCTCCGGAAACCTGTCTCCTGAACCAAACTCAGACCCGGCTCTGTACTGATGCCCACAGTTGCGGTACTGAAACCACTAAGCCGGCAACTACCCAGAATTGTGTTTATGTCCCTCCCGCCTGCACTGAAAACTGGACTGTTGATTATGGTTTATGTCAATCTGATGACACTAAACTGAAATTCTATACTGATAATAATCGTTGCGGAACAATCCACGATTTACCCTCAGATAATAATACCTCGATAAGCTGCGATTATTGTACTCCTTCCTGGCAGGAAATTAATGATAGCTGCTGGCCGGGCAATACTTTTACCAGCAGATTTAATGATGCTAATAATTGCTATGCCTCAACTGGATTAGAATCGGATAACCGTCAACCGGATAATAAAGTCTCTGCCTGTGATTACTGTGCTCTCCATAACTGCCGTGGTTCTTTTGGCGAATTATATTCGGTTTTAAGCAATGAGACTATGCAGATTAATGCGATTAACAGGACCAGCACTTCCCTGGAATTAATTTCGGATCAAACTTTAGAAAGCACTCCAATAACTTTAGTTGAATACTCTTCTAATCCCCAAAATAATACTCCCTCTGCGGTTCCCTTCAATCGATACGTGGATATTCACTCTAATTTAAGCCATCTTTCGTCGGTTAAAATAACTATTTATTATACTGACGAAGAAGTTAGCCAGGCTAATCTGGATGAAAATACCCTCAAAATTTATTATTATTATGAGATCAGCCAAGCTTGGGAAGAATTAAACTCGACGGTAAATACTACCGGCAAGTATGTTTATGCTTTTGTTCCCCATTTAAGCTTGTATGGCCTTTTCGGTCAGGAAAAGACTTCTTCTTCCCCAGCAGTCAGTGGTCCGGCCAGTAATTCCGGCGGGGGAGGTGGCGGAGGAGGCGGTGGTGGCGGGGGAAGTTATTCCTCTATCTCTTCAAATGCAGAAAGCAAAAAATCTTCTAGAGTTCCTCAAACTGCCGCTCTTCCCCTAAACACTAAAACTACTTCTTCTCTGGAAGCAGAACCGAACCATTCCTCTGCACAGCATTGCAATTATGTCTTAGAAGTTTCCCTTCCGGAAGAAATTTCTTTGGTGAAAGACGGTTCTTACCGGGGAGAAATAGTTAACAAGGGCAATTGTGCTATCCAAAAGCTTGACCTTTACCTTAGCCCGGATCTGGCTTCTTTAATTGATCTTCCTCAGGCTTCTTTTGCCGATCTCCAGGAAGGCAATATCACCAATTTTGTTTTAATCCGTAAATCCGTAAAGGAAAATAAATGGTTTGACTTCTTCACCGGCTCGGCTATTGCTGATCTCACCACCCCTTTGGGTTTGGCTACTTCCACCAAAACCAGCGGTTATATGACTTTAGAATGTTTTGATGAGCAGCACTCTCTCTTTAAGCAAAATATCACTTTTACCGTCGAAGTTTTAAAAGTTGGAGAAACCGCTAGCTATTTATCCTATGTTTTCTTTTCTTTACTCTTTATTTTAGGCATCTACTTTTTCTTAAGAATCAGGAAAAGTCCGCGCTTTAAGAAGAAAAAATCCAAACCCACTTAAGAGGGGGGTTTTAAAATCATTTCAAAGTAATTCTCCATCGATATATTTATAAACCCAAAAATTCTCTATAGTAAGTACATTTACCGTCGATAAAGTAAAGGAGGCGCCTCTTAATTTTTGCTTTTGAAAATGACTGGAAATCTACCCCCGGAAACACCTGAACCCGCTCTTCCAACTATTGAGGTAACCTTCCCCAAAACTTTTTCAGAATCCCCCTCAACTTCGCCCGAGAGCTATACTGCTGCTGATATTACTGTATTAGAAGGGCTGGAGGCAGTACGCCGCAGACCAGGTATGTATATAGGTGATACCAGTATTCGAGGGTTGCATCATTTAGTTTACGAAATTGTGGATAATTCCATTGATGAAGCTATGGCCGGCTTCTGTAATAAAATTATGGTTATAATCCATAAGGATAATTCGGTGACGGTTATTGATAACGGCAGGGGTATTCCTGTGGACATTCATCCGCAATTGGGGGTTCCGGCGGTGCAGGTAGCTTTGACTAAATTGCATGCGGGGGGAAAGTTCGACAAACATTCTTATAAGGTGTCGGGGGGATTGCATGGTGTAGGTATGTCGGTGGTAAATGCACTGTCAGTGGAGCTAACCGTGAGTGTAAAGAGGGATGGTAAAGTCTATGTCCAGAACTATTCCCAAGGAGAGCCCGTGGACAAGCTTAAGATTGTGGGCGAAACTCCTGACCGCGGGACTTCCATTCGTTTTAAGCCTGATCCAGAAATCTTTACTGAAACCAGGTTCCATTATGAGATTCTAACTAAGAGACTGCGGGAACTGGCTTTTCTTAACAAAGGAATAGAAATAACTTTGACAGATGAGCGTGAGGAAAATAAGAAAGATACTTTCAAGTACAATATGGGCATAACCGAATTTGTAGCTTTTGTAGACCAGAATAAGATGCCGCTACATGAAGTGATCTATTTTGAAAAAGAAAAAGAAAAAGTAGTCGTGGAAATCGCGCTGCGCTATAATTCCGGATACCAGGAGAACATATTTTCATTCGTGAATAACATTAATACCACCGAAGGAGGAACTCATCTTTCCGGATTTAAAACTGCTCTTACCAGAGTAATGAATAATTTTGCTAGAGCACTCAATTCCAAGGAGGACATCAAGCTTAGCGGAGATGATGTATTGGAGGGACTCACGGTGGTTGTTGCAGTTAAAGTACCTGAACCGCAATTTGAAGGGCAAACCAAAGCCAAGTTGGGCAATAGTGAAGTGTTCGGTATTACTACTTCTATCGTCAATGAGCAGTTGGAAACCTATTTCAATGAACATCCCCAAGTATGGAGACTAATAGTCGGAAAATGTTTGGATGCTGCCCGAGCTAGGGAGGCAGCGCGAAAGGCGCGAGAGCTGACTCGAAGAAAAAGCGCATTGGAAGGAGCGGGTTTGCCAGGAAAGCTTGCTGATTGCTCTAATAAAGATCCGACCTTGTGCGAGTTGTATTTGGTGGAGGGCGATTCAGCCGGGGGCTCGGCAAAACAAGGTCGTAATCGTGAGTTCCAAGCGATACTGCCGCTGCGAGGGAAGATTCTTAATGTAGAAAAATCAAGATTACATAAAGTTATGGAGAATAGGGAAATAATCCATATGATTACGGTTCTGGGAACAGGGATAGGAGATGAATTTAACCTCAAAAAGCTGCGTTATCACAAAGTTATTATCATGACTGATGCTGATTCTGTAACTTACGATGAACCTGTTTTGCTGTTTGACGAGAATAAACAAGAATTGTTCTATGATTCCGTAGGCAGGTTTACGGAACAAACTGAGGATTTATCTAATTACAAGATAATGGCAATGAACGGGCACAATCTTCATCTTAAAAAGATTTTCCAGGCAATTAAAAAGCCACTCCGTAGAGCAATTTACGAGTTAAAGACTTACTTAGGATACACGGTTAAAGTGACCTCTGCACACAGCGTATTTGTATATGATGACGGTGAAATCACTACCAAAGAGACGAGTGAAATTAAGAAAGGAGACTTAGTTGTGGTCGCTGCCAAGTTCCCTAAGAAAACTAAAGAAATAGTTATAGATATAGTAAAGGAATTAAAGAGTGAGCTCAATGTCTCCGTAAAAGTAGAGTCAAATTACTTAGCAAATATTCCCGATAAAGCTTGGGTTGACCTTTCGCTTACAGAGTGGAAGAAACTACAAGCAGTGCGAACTGGCAAGAATCTAACTAGGAAGCAAGTTGCCGAGAAGCTCAACATTTATCCCACCATTCTAGAGCAGTGGGAACTCAAACATGATAATATCATGCCGCGATATGGTGATTTTCAAAGATACTTGAATATAATTGGCATTGATCGATACAATCTGAATGGTAACTTGTATGTACCAATTCAAGAACTAAAAATTATTCCTCATAATTCCGAATATTATCATTCAAACCACACTAAAACTATAAAAACGGTCTTTCCAGTAGATGAACACTTTGCGTATCTATTAGGGTGGTTCCTCGGAGATGGTTGTTATGCCCCGCAACATAATAATCCAAATAGATTTATTATCTCTATCGGTAAAGATAAGTTGCCATATTTATCCAAAATAGAAGAAAGTATGACCCACCTATCAGGTGCTAAGAGCATTTTAGAAAAAAGAAATGACAATTGCTACAACATTCATTTTCATTCATTTGTATTCAAATTACTTCTTCAGAACTTAGGGCTATTGGGAAAGAAGGGGCATGAGAAGTTTATCCCCAACTTATTTTTTAATGTTAGCGATACTATCCAGTATGCTTTGTTGCAGGGCTTATTGGAGAGTGATGGATATATTATCAAAAGTAAGGAAAAAGTTCTCCTGGGACATTGCACTACTTCTAAAGTACTTGCAGATAATATTCTGTTCTTGTACAAACAACAAGGAATATTCCCGGCGATATCCTCGCGGTTACCTAAAGTTCGAGCAAGATTTGTGCGATACGATGTTATGATCTCTCGGAAAGAACAAATCGAAAAGATGAAGCCAGTGTGGAAAGGACATAAGAACTCGGAGCGGTTGTTAAGTTATCTACGAGATTATCAACCTAAAACGAAAAATAAAGTGCCTTCTCTCTTTCCAATTAACCAAGATTTCATGGCCATTCGTGTCAATGAGGTAAAAAAAGTGAAAGTTAAAGGTGATTCCGTATATGACTTCTCAGTGTCAGTACATCAAAACTTTATTGCTGGTAATGGTGGGTTTGTGTTGCACAATACGGATGGATCGCATATCATGACTTTATTGTTGACTTTCTTCTACCGCTACATGAAACCGTTGGTTGAACAGGGGCATGTGTATGTGGCTCAGCCTCCCCTATATCGGCTGCAGAAAGGCAAGCAGGTAGAGTATGTTTACAACGATAAAGAGAAAGATCATAAAGTTGCAGAAATGGAGGGGGAAATAGTAATTCAGCGTTACAAAGGCCTCGGTGAGATGAATCCCAAGCAGTTGTGGGAGACGACGATGGACCCTTCAGTTAGGGTGCTAAAAAAGATTACTTTAGAAGATGCTATACTTGCAGACCAGATATTTACTATTCTAATGGGTGACGAAGTTGAGCCCAGAAGGGAATTCATCGAAAAATATGCTAAGGACGTAGTAAATCTAGATGTGTAAAGGGGTAGCTATGCTGTAAGAGAGACGGAGAATTGCTCTACTTCTTCATCAAACAAAATACTCATGGTTAAGAGAATAAAGTGCCCCGGCCGGGAGTTTCTAGCAGTTACATTATTTTGCTATATCGTGGGGTTGAGCGTTAGCGAACACCCCACTTGAGTACGTTCGCCTAGCGTAACTGGCTTTTGAACCCGGGTCCCTACATCTCTCCCAACTTTACCGCAATTGTTCGTCGTGGGGTCGAATGAGGCGAGTGCCCCACTTAAAAGCATCTTGGTGCAACTTTTAACTTGCCTAAAAGCTGCCGAAAGTGTAGGATGATAGTTTGTCCAATCTTCAGTTAGTTTTTAACCGGGGGACTGAGGAACGAAGTTCCGAACGTCGCCCACCTTTGATTAAACTTTACTAAAGTTTACCGGACTACACTACCGGGGCCTTATCCCGGAAGACGGATAGTCGCTTTAAAAACCTTTTGGAAATCCAGGATATCTGCAATAAATATATAAAGAGAATAATTTTAGTTTAGGGGTATGGAACAAACAGTCACTCCCTACAAAGTGGAAGGAGAAATAGACTACGAATACCTTATCAAAGAGTTTGGGCTGAGTAAATTGACCCCTAAGGAACTGGAAAGGATTAAGAAGGTCACCAAAGAACTCCATCCCTATCTGCGTAGAGGAATCTTTTTTGCCCATCGCGACCTTAACTGGTGTTTAGATGAATACGAAAAAGGAAACAAGTTCTTTCTCTACACCGGATGCGGACCTTCCGGGCCGATACATCTGGGGACCCATTTTTTGATTGACACTAAGCATGCGGGGATTATGTATCCGGAAGCTATAAAAGTTGCCAAGAAAATTACTTTCTCTACCATTAAAGCAGCGTTTGGGTTTAATGATTCCAACAACATTGGAAGTATTTTCTACACGTCCATGCAAACCGTTCCAGTATTTTTACCAAACATCTTAAACAAAACCCACCGTCCCTGTCTGATTCCATTGGGAGTAGATCAAGACACTCACTTTCGCATTAGCAGAGATGTGGTCGAAAAATTGGGCTATCACAAGCCGGCCATCATCCATGCCAAATTCATGCCTCCTCTTACCGGAGTGGAAGGAAAAATGAGCAGCACGGCAGCACAAACTGCGATAATAACTACTGACGACCCTAAAGCAGTAAAGGACAAAATCAATAAATATGCTTTTTCGGGAGGACAGGCTACGGTAGAAGAGCACCGCAAAAAGGGTGGCAATCCGGAGATTGATGTTTCTTACCAATGGCTAAAGTACTTTGAAGAAGATGATCATAAATTGCAGAAAATCTATAATGATTATAAATCAGGAAAGCTCCTGAGTGGAGAATTGAAAGCTATACTTATTGAAAAGCTTAATGCTTTCCTGAAAGGGCATCAGGAGAGAAGGAAGCAGGCGCCTAAGCTACTGAATAAGTTTGTGTATAAGAGTTAACGCTAAAGAATGGTCATCCCTAAGAAAAGTCGTTAACTGTGATTGGTAATGAAAGCTCGGAGCTAAGCTAAACGGCAGTGGTAAGAACTCTCCGCTTGACTTAACGCCAGCACAACCTTTAAAAACACTTAATGCTTTCCTAGGAATAAAGAGGTGATAGGTTAAATGGCTAAACGAAAAGTCATAAAAAGAAAAACTGCTCCTAAAAAGATTTCCCGGTGGCGGCCTAGCCCACTTAAAGGGAGTTTCATGGTTTTGTCGATACTCGGGATATTGTTCTCAATCTATTTTGTCTATCCAGCCAGCCCAAATTATGGCACGGCATTTCTATTGCTATTCATAGCTATGTTCATCGCTTCACTGATAAGCATGACCAAGGCACCAATAGCAGAGGTCAAGAGGTAATAAAAATGGTCCAGCCCACCAAATTGTCGTGGAAGTTTCCGGTAAAGGAATTCTTCCTGCTAAGATTAGAGATATTGTTTGTGGTCATCCTGGCAATATTAATATTTGTCTTCTCATTTTTTAGTTTAGAACAAACTTGGACTCTGGCAATACTATTCACGGCGATATTCTTAGGATTGTACTTCCTGATTTCTTTTGTGGTACAAAAAACAAGAGCAGCCAGAAATGAATACCAACTTACCCCCAAGCACCTCGATATCATTAAAAAAATTCGAGATATAACGAATAGGGAAAGGGTTCACCTAAAAGATATCAAACATCATAAATTAGACAAACTGTTCTTAGGGGGATATTTACTAACCCACAAAGGCAAGAGACATGTCCTGTTCTTTAACACCAAAGCTGAAGTGGAAAAGTTTGAGAGCTTTATTAAGAAGCATCTGAAGAAAAAATAAGCTCCGAAGAAGAGCTGATTGCTTTATTCAATGAAAATGGGCCTAATACCTCACAGCTTGCTGTGGAGATTTTTATTTTTAGAAAAATATTTAAAGTCTGTTTATTGTTTAGTACTCGAGTGATGATTATGGCAACCGAAAAAGATGTAGCTAAAGAGTTTAAAGAATTAAGCAAAAGAACAGAAGTGTTGCACGAATCTTTATTGGCATTAAGTAAGAGATACGAGCAATTTGAGAAGTCGGCTGCTGCAGGAATTTACCCTCCCAATTATGGTCAGTTGCTAAAAATTATAAGAGGTGGCTTTATCAGCAACCCCCAGAGATGGATCCGGAAGGTCTGGAAGAACAAAGGAAAAATAGAAAAGGTCATCGACTACGGAAATATGCACTCGTATGTAAAAAAGGCATCTAATGATGTTTATACCACCAAGCGGATAAAAGAGGTTAAATATTTTCTAAAATTTTACCACGACTACCGAGATTCGATAGGAGTTAATCTTGGCCTTATCTTAAAACTACTTTCCAGCGGAAACAGCGAAGCGGAAATTTTTCCTTTTTTAGAGAGGGCTAAGCGAGAAGGGGTAAGTTCAGAAGAATGGAACAAATTTTTGGGCAGAGTAAAAGAGGTAGGTAATGCTATTGCCTCCTATATTTGGATTGCTGGAAACCTACGAAGAATCGCCAAAGAGACGTTGCTCTACTTTGGGTAATGCCTAGAATTTTAATTACTTCTGTTCATCAAATTTTTCTTTGGCTTTAATCTCTTTCCAGAAGACTACATGCGAGGCCCTTTTCTCGAACAAAGCTATGGCTAACTTTACCACATTCTCATCGGAATTCACTCCCTGTTTAATGGCTAGGGCTTTGGCTTCCTGCAAACATTCGCTCAGAATTAGACCATTCTCTTTACTACATAGCTCCTCAACTAATTTTTCTTCTTCTGGAGTGAGATACACCTCCTCCCACTGGGGGTAGCTAGTTCCCGGAACGGTCTTAGGGAAAGTCTTAGAAAAGGCCATAGGTATATGATAATAGGATTATTTAATAATTTAACGGTAGTTTTCCTTAACCCTGGCTACAGTTTCTCCTATTTTAGCTTTGATCTGGTCATATCTGTACTCGGGCAAGAAATCCAGCTGGGAAGGTAAATCATCCACATCTGCCAGTGAATCTAAATTCAACTGGCCTATTTTTTCCATTTCGAGTAACACCTGCTTTATCCAAAATTGCTTAAATCCAGCGTTAATTTTGATCTCGTTTAATTTGCGTATCTCCTGAAAGGTCCTTGCCCCACCGTTATACTTGCGCGGTTCAAGGTATGTACATATTGTATCCACTGCTCCTAAAATCATATCTTGGTCGCAAGCATCGGGATGAGGCTGCTCTCCATTCCACATCCGATGATGATATTGCTCCCGATGGATAGACACAGTGTGCTTGATTATGTCATTGATAACCCGAACTTGGCGACATAATTCCACTACACCTGCAACTGCGGTTATTTGCTCTTCTTCAATCAAAAGTACCGTTCGGAGTAAGTCCTTTCCTTTAAAAGAGTGCAAATAGGCATACTTTTCCCTATTTTTAGTGGTCAATTTTGCAACGATATTCTCTAGTGCATCATAAAGCCTTGCTTCCAAAGCCAGTCCGGGTAGTACCTCCGGAGCAAACTTATTTCCCGTTCCGACTAAGTCGTGTGGTCTTTCCAAATCAATGACTTTAAAACCGCAACTATGGAGATAGCCTTCCACATGGGCACTATGCTTTCCTCCAAAAAGAACACAATTCATCAGCTCCTGCTGAGTGGGGTAAATCATATTGCTATTAACTGCGGTTTAGAGCTTAAATAATTTACGGTTATTTTGACCTGAATTGGAGTCAAAAATAGAATGTTTATAAACGTCAGGCTTATAACATCAATATGCCCAGCTTTTGGAAACATGTAAACGAGGTAATAAGACTAGCGGATATGGTTATAGAAGTACTAGATGCCCGTATGATCGAAGAAACCAGAAACAAAGAAATTGAAAGAAAGATAAGAAAATACGGTAAAACAATAATTTACGCCATAAACAAAAGTGACCTTATCCCAAAAGAAGAAGCAGAAGAGATTAAGGCTAAGCTAATTCCTAGTGTCTTTCTCTCCAGCACCCGAAAATTAGGCACGACCTTACTTAAAAAGAAACTCATGGAACTATCCAAAGGAGAAAGAGTAGTGGTGGGTGTAGTTGGTTACCCCAACGTGGGGAAATCATCGCTGATTAATGCTCTGTCTGGTAAGTCAGCTACTCGTACTTCTGCCTCGAGCGGGTTTACTAAAGGATTGCAGAAAATCCGAGTAGGAAAGAAAATTACCTTTCTAGATACTCCTGGTGTGTTTCCAGAAAAAGAAAAAAACGAATTTAAGCATGGTCTAACCGGGGCAGTGGATTACGCAAAAATCAAAGACCCAGAACTGGTAGCATTGAAGTTAATCGAAAAGAATAAAGAACTAATTTGCCGGTTCTATGGGAGTTATGGAGATGATGCGGAAGAGATTCTAGAGCTAATTGGAATTAAGTACCACAAACTTTCCTCCGGGAGTAAGATTAATATGGACGCTACGGCTCGGATGGTTCTTAAAGACTGGCAGGCGGGAAAAATAAAGAAATCTTTATAAATATCCATTAAAAGTTGACTTTCCATGGCAAAATCACAACGTAGATCGTTAAGAAAGCCTTCGGGGGGGAGATATCATTACTCCCGAACTAAAAAGAACTACGAGCTGGGAGGGTTTCCCGCTAGTACCAAGCTGAGTTCGGAAAAGAAAGTCATTACAATTAGAACCCTGGGTGGAAATAAAAAACAAGTTAACCTTTCTATCAACATTGTAAGTGTAGCGGATAAAAAAGGAAAGACAATCCAGACGGAGATTCTTAATGTGATAGAGAATCCGGCTAACCCACAGTTGGTTATCAGAAATGTTATCACTAAAGGGGCAATTGTAGAAACAAAATTAGGAAAAGCAAGAATAACTTCTCGGCCAGGGCAGGAAGGAACTATTAGTGGAATCTTAATTTAACAGAGCTTGCCGGAAGAAATTGGGCGTGACATACCCGTGCGGTGTTATGCTCTCCGCCAGTTACGAAGCGCAAGAAAACTTGGTTTTCTATGCGCAGAGAATCTCGGATTTTCTTGTGTTCCGACGGATTTCGTTCCGAGAAGTTTTTCTCGGGGCGCCTAATAAAAAATAGTTTCTGTTAAATGGTAGGGTTTATCATCTGGGGATTTGTTTTGTCCTAACAGCCACAGGTATGAATCGATGTCCATTGAAGTTACGTTTGGAATTGTTGTTTTCAATTCTTTTTTCATTAGTTCGATTACCTAAATCATATTTGCGCGGATCTCTACTTCTTCTTCGCTTCCCTCAGGCATCTGAATTTTATTATCAATTTTTGCTGCTAATTTTTTGGAATACTCTGAAATTCCTAGTTTTCTTAAGGATTGGGGAATCTTGTAATCTGCAAATGCAGTTAGTTGATCAAT
The DNA here is from genome assembly GCA_016213985.1 of Candidatus Woesearchaeota archaeon. Classification (GTDB taxonomy): domain Archaea; phylum Nanobdellota; class Nanobdellia; order Woesearchaeales; family GW2011-AR9; genus JACRPH01. The sequence goes on along the minus strand of JACRPJ010000100.1, from coordinate 7,684 downwards.
ATGTTTCAAATCACCAAATCCCCGACATTTGAAAGTATGGTAAATGTCAGAAATCGCTAATTGAGCTCTTTTATGAAATAGAACTTTTTGACCATCATGTATTGTACTATCATTGAAAGATGGAAAATCATTCGTAAGTATCTCTAAGAGACTCAATGCGTTTTGGTCAGCCTTTTCTATGACCGCTGAAAATTGACCTTGATATTTTTCTGTCAATATTTTTCCATTTTCTTGTAATATTTTCAGACGTTCATCAAACAATGGAATTGTAATATTGCCTCTTAAAATTTCTGACAGATCATTTTTGCTTAGTGTAGATAGATATTTGGCATTTAATATGGGGATTTGAGCATCTATTGTTCTCCCTATCGAAGCAATCATTCCCCACGCCCCGTCATAGTGTTTGTTCTGATATTCAATTGTCCATTTAGGATTACCCCAGTAGCAAAAATTGATAGAATTAAAAACAAAAATAAAATTTAATCTTTTTTTATCATCTAATTTAGATAAATCAACAGGTGATTCCCCCATCCAGTACTTACCATCATTTGGATTAAATTTCAAGCAAATCTTTCTAAGATTTGCCTTATTTATCCTAACATGTTTTGACTTTTCAATTACTGTTTTAATACTTTTTAAAATTTGATTCATCATCATAACACAAAATTGTTTCAAAACTTATAAAATTATCGGAAAGCGCCCGAGTAATAATTGAGCATAGCGAAGGTTGAAGTTATGACGCAGGCGACCGACCTAAACCGTTCGATTTATAGTAAGATTCTGTGTCAATAAGAAAATGGCAGAAAATCCATAAAATTAACGAAATCTTTATATATTACTATGTTATACTATATATTACAATGGAAACAATATCCATCAGATTTGATGAGGACTTTGTTCAAGAGCTAGAAGAGGTCATGAAAGAAAATAGATATGCCACCAAAACAGAGTTTATCCGTGAAGCAGTAAGGGATAAGATTCACGAGCTAGAGAAGCGAAAAGCACTGCTGCGTTTAGAACAGGCTTATGGTGCTGGTGCAAAGAAAGGTCGAAAAATCACTGATGAAGACGTACACAGAGCAGGGAAGGAAGCAGTGAAGGAAATTGCTAAAGAATTAGGTGTTGAATTAGATTAAGTCCTCTGGTTTCTTTGCTGTAGTTATATCTTTTAACCTTTCAAAGTCCCAGTCTCTTGAGATAAGTTGTGCTTGGTGATCACGAGCGAGAATTGCATGAAGGGCATCACGTAGGGGGACATCTTTTTGTTTAGCAAGCTTTTTCGCTTCTTCTATCTGGTTTTTGGTTGAGTGAACTCTTTTTATGTGGTCTGGTTTTGCAATGCTGAAAATTTGATTAATTTCATATTCGGAAAAGCCAAGTTTCTTCAGCTCGATAACAACAATGTCCGAGTAGAGAACAAAGTCATCTTGGAGGATTATTTTTTCTAGTAGTTTTTTAGCGACTTCTCCATTGTAACCTCTTTTATCATAAAAGTCTATCCAGATTGAAGTATCAAAATAGTAAAGATTTTCTGCCATTTTCACTAAATTATCTTACTACGGAAGATGCTAATAAATCTATTGGTGAAAGAATCAAAAGGCCGCCGAGTAATAATTCGACATAATGATGTTATGTTGCTTTGGCTTTATGCCAAAGTCCGAACCGCAGCGAGGAAGTTAATTTGGAGTCCAGTTGTTTGGGGCGGTTTTCCGTTAAAATTGATAGAAAGATTTATATATCAATTGATATATTAGGTAGTTATGCAAGCACAAGCATTAGAAAACCCACTTGTACGTTCACCAACTTTAGATACAGTATTAATTGTAGAAAAAACCATAGAAGAAAATAGTGGAGAATACAACAGAACAGAATTGTGGAAAAAACTTCCTCGACAGGTAATGTGGCAAACTTTCTTGGTTATTCTAGATTATTTAGAAAGCATTAACAAAATTGCTTTTGATAAAGAGGGAAAAATTGCTTATATCTGGAACCCCAAACTTGCCCAACTGCTTAGGCAGAGAAAGGAGATTGTAGTATGATTAAACCATCTAAAGTTGTATTTATCTCTGATGAACTAGAAAAAAACTTTAATTCTCTAAAAGAAGATGATCCTCTCAAAAAAGCAATGATTAGGGCTATTCAGGATTTGAAAGAAAATGCTTTTTCTGGAATTCAAATTCCAAAAAGACTATTTCCTAAAGAGTATATTCAAAAGTATGGAATTAACAACTTATGGAAATATGATTTACCTCGTGGTTGGAGACTTTTGTATACTATTGCTCCGAATAATGAAGTTGAATTGATTTCCGCTATTCTGGAATGGTTTGACCACAAAGATTATGAGAGAAAGTTTGGGTATTAAGCTATAGGAAAACTGCCCTCTTTAAAACGTTCTAGTGGACTCCAAATTAATTCAACATAACGATGTTATGTTGTCCCCACTTTATGTGGGGAGCCGAGCGTTAGCGAGGAAGTTCCGTAGTCCGTGAAAAAAACACAGCAATAGTGTGGGGTGCCCAATTAGTAGTTCTGAGTAGAAAAGAATAAATAGGGGCTAATTCCATTATAGTAAAATATGAAAAAGTTAGATCATTTGTTGCGGGGATTTGGGTTTTTAGCTACTGCCAATGGGAAAGCAACAGTAGTGTCTTCTGATTTAAGTTCTGAGCATTTAAGAGTTTTAGCTGAAGTAGGTTTAGCTGATTGTTTTTATGATCCAACCCATTCTGAAGCAGTTTTAGTGAGAAGAAGGAGAAAAAGTTTTCCATATGGTTTACATGTTGTTTCTGAGGAGGAAGCATTTTCAACAAAAAGGGAAGGAGAAATCTCGCGGCTGGAAGAATATGCTGGAAGATTTCCAAGAAGATTTTTATCTGTAGAGCGACATGATTTGCAACATTTCCAAGCATTGAGTAAGGTTTTACCACCAGATAAATTGGTTAAATATTTAGAAGCTGAGGCAGAATCTGAGGTTGTAGAAGAAAAACAAGGATTAATGGGTTTATTTTTGAAAAGAATTGGTATAAGAAAAGACAAGCCCGTTTCTAGTAGATATGTTGGTCTTATTGATGCTGTTGCGAGAATTGAAGGTAGTGAACCAGATGTTGCAACGTTAAGAAGAACGAAAGATCGAATGCTAATTTTTACTGGGACGTTAGGGGGAGAGCCAACATATCCATTACGAGGAATAACTGGACCTCTTGCTTTTGAGGAAGCATTAAATAGGGGAGTTACAGTGCAAATTCTTTTTGGTCCATATGTTTGTGTTGGCAGAACAATGGATCAAAAGTTTGAGGATTATTTTGGTGAAGTATTCCCGTTAGGAAATGGAAATTCTGTTAGATTAGAATTAACTAGCGGAGATACACATAGAAGTAATGGAACTGCTTATGTTAATCCTAACCAAGTAGAAGAATCTGCTCAACTACTTTATAGATTAGCTGAAGAAGGAGATACTATTTCACCAATTTTATCAGACCCAGCAAGAATAATGTTAGGGAGAGCATTTGAGCAAAGTCATAATCCTGAATATTTGATGGCATTAAATAGAGTTTTAATGTACCGAGGACGATATGCTCATGCTGCTCAAGCTTTGGAAATGGTAAGAGATGTATTTGAAGAAGTAGAAAGTCCATTGGCTAGGTCAGAATTTTTTGTTTATCTTGGAGATGCTTATTTTAGGTTAGGAGAATTAGATAAAGCAGCTGAAGTAGTTTGGGAAGCAATAAAAGCTCGTCCAGAAAATCATGTCGCTCATTTATTATTAGGAAGCGTAAATCAGGTTAGAGGAAATTATGAAGATTCTCAGAGAGATTTAGAGAGGTCATTGGAATTAGCCCCTAATGTTGAAATTACAAAACAGTTTCTAGATAGAACTCAAAGAGTTCAGCAGTTAATGTAATCAAAAGCACCCCACACTTATTCAGTTTTATTTTGGGAAAGAGCGTTAGCGATACCTAAATTCACGGACGGAGGAATTCAACATAACGTTCGTTCTGTTCCCACGGCTTTACGCCGGGGTCGAGCACTGCAGCCCGCAGGCGAGGAGCGGAGAAGTTTGCCGAACCTAATATTAAACACCTAAAGTTTAAATTAGAAAAAGTGAGGCAAATTGAACAGAACTCTTATTATATCCACTTTGGCTATTAAGTGGGAGATTTCGCTCTTTATGACTTGTTGCTGAATCCATAAGCACATAACTATTACGTGACTCACATATAATAACCTCCAGAAGAACCAAAAGTGGATACTAAGCCACTAGACAAATATACTTGACCAGTGCCTGGCGGTCTAAAAGTTAAAAATTTAGGGGTTCCAGCCGTTCTTAATGAGCCACTCCCACACTGGACAACTATGGCTAAGGTATTAAAAGAAGTTTGAGTTAAATTATAGGAATGGAATTATCTGGACTGGTAGAAAGGGAAGGATTACGCAGAGGCTTGAGAACAGAGACCATCAAAACTTATACCTACGCAGTTAGCAAATTTCTGCGCACCTGCCACAAGCAACCGCATGAGGTAAATAAGGAAGACGTCGAAGCCCATTTAATTCAACTAATTAAATTGGGCCGCTCCGGAAGCACCATTAATGTTTATCTCCACGCTTTACGTTTCTTTTATGAACAAGTTTTGGGAAAGCGCTTAACCGTAAATTTTCCTAATATCAAAGTACGCAAACGTCTGCCTGAATGCTTAACCCAAGAAGAGATGGGTCGCTTTTTAGGGGTTTTGGACAAAACTAAACCTAGACTCATTCTAATCCTAACTTACGGTTCCGGTTTTCGGGTAAGCGAAGTGGTAAACCTAAAAGTAAAAGACTTAGACTTTAATACAGGTTATGGCTGGGTTCGAGATGGCAAGGGAGGAAAAGACCGCCTTTTCATCATTCCCGATAAATTAAGCAGCGAGCTGAAAGAGTGGGTAAGCTCCAATAATTTAACAGCAGACGACTGGCTCTTTTCCGGGTACCAAAATCACCATTATAGTGGCAGCAGCGTTCGTAAGATTTTGGAGGAAGCGAGGCAGAAAGCAGAGCTGCCTAAACATATCACTCCCCACTCTTTACGCCATTCCTTTGCGACTCATCTCTTGGAAAACGGCTATTCTTTAATCGAAGTGAAAGAGTTGTTAGGGCATAGCAAATTAGAAACTACCATGATTTATACACATACAGTCCGTCCAAAGTTAACCCTAGTAAAAAGTCCGTATGATACTCTTTTAGAGGATAAAAAATATAAACCCCTACCTATTAAAGCTACCCATGCTCCGTGACTTCACCCCCCGGCTGTACCAGGAGACCATCCTGGCTACTGCTGTCCAACACAATACGCTAGTGGTATTGCCTACCGGCTTGGGAAAGACGGCCATCGCCTTCCTGCTCGCAGCCCAACGCCTTTCTCACTACCCTCACTATAAAATCTTAATGCTCTCTCCCACCAAGCCCCTCTGCGACCAGCATGCCGAAACCTTCCGCCGGCATTTAGATATCCCTACAGAAAAAATAGTGGTATTCACCGGAAGCGTGGCTCCAGAGACCAGAGAGGAGCTATGGAAAGACGCACAAATTGTCATAAGCACCCCACAAGGTTTAGAGAATGATTTGATCAACAAACGCATCAAATTGGAAGAGACCAGCTTACTTATTTTTGATGAAGCTCAACATGCCACCGGAGAGTATTCCTACGTCTGGCTCGCCCAGCAGTACGAAAAGTCAGCTAAGTTCCCTCGAATTCTGGCCTTAACCGCCTCTCCCGGAAGTGACCTGGAGAAAATAAAAGAAATCTGTGCTAATCTGCTCATCGAAAAAGTAGAAGTACGCACCGAAAAAGATCCTGATGTTCGTCCCTATGTCCAGCAAATAAAAATGAAGTGGATTGAAGTCGAATTTCCGGAAGCGTATAAAGCAGTGCAGAAGTTTCTCCTAAACTGCCGCAAGTCAAAACTGGAAGAAGTGAACAAGTATGGCTACTGCGATTCCATCAATGTTACCAAAAGCGAGTTGCTTGCAATTCAGGGAGAACTCCAAAAGAAAGTATCTACTGGAGAAAAAGAATTTGAAGCGTTACGTTCAATGTCTTTAGTAGCAGAAGCACTTAAAGTTGAGCATGCTCTTGAGCTGCTGGAGACGCAGGGAGCGAAGCAGCTTTACACTTATTTACACAATCTGCAGCAGGAATCACTTACTTCAAAAGTAAAAGCAGTTAAGAATCTGGTGCTCGACGAGAACTTCAAGTCAGCAATGTTTTTAGCCGGGCAGTTGGTTGACGAGAAAGTGCCCAATCCCAAGCTGATAAAACTAAAAGAGATAATTTCTGATGAAATGGGCAAACGCCCTGATGCTAAAATTATTATCTTCACGCAGTTCCGTGACTCTGCTGAGGAAATCGTCATTTCTATGAATGAACTCTTAGTTAAAAACCACGTTTTTGTCGGTCAAGCCAAGAAAAACGGCGTTGGATTTTCGCAGAAGCAGCAGAAAGAAATCCTCGACCAGTTTAGAGCAGGAGAGTTCAATGTCTTAACTAGTACATCAGTCGGGGAGGAAGGTTTAGACATACCTTCAGTAGACCAAGTGATTTTCTATGAGCCAATTCCCAGTGCAATCCGCTCTATCCAGCGCCGGGGCAGAACCGGAAGGCTGGAGAAAGGAGAAGTTCTAATCTTAGTTACAACAGGAACTCGTGATGAGGCTTATCGCTGGAGCTCACATCACAAAGAGAAAAGAATGCATCGTAATCTAGAAGCGCTAAAGAAAGAATTTAGTTATTCTGTCAAAGAGGATAAAGTAAGTAAGGGAGTTAATGCGACTCTTAACCAGTTTGGGCCAAGCGTTACCTCTTTTCCCAAACCTCTTCCTAATACTACCTTCACCGAGCCGGTAGTGGCTGTTTTAGCTGACCACCGTGAGAAAAACAACCGAATTGTTAAAGAATTAATTGATTTAGGTATTTCAGTTAAGACCGCACAATTGGAATCAGCCGACTACTTGGTTTCAGGAAGAGTGGCAGTAGAGCTAAAGACCGTTCCCGATTTTGTAGCTTCCATTATCGACGGCCGATTGTTAGAGCAAGTTCGTGATTTAAAGAAGAATTTTGAGCGCGCCATAGTTATAATTGAGGGGGAAGAAGATATTTACTCATTGAGAAAAGTTCATGCTAATGCTATCCGAGGAATGCTTTCTTCTATTGTCTTGGATTTTGGTGTACCCATATTGTACACCAAAAATCCAAAAGACACTGCTGGACTACTAGCAATAATGGCCCAACGGGAGCAGAATAAAGACCGAGAGGTTTCTTATCACGAACGCAAGCCGCATTCGCTAAAAGAGCAGCAGGAGTTCTTTGTTTCGGCTTTGCCCGGGATTGGAATACAGACCGCTAGACTATTGTTAGAACACTTCTGCTCGATAAAAGAGCTGGTCAATGCTTCTAGAAAAGAATTGGTAAACCTCAAAGGGATTGGAGAAAAGACGGCAGAAAGGCTTATAAGCCTATTTGAAGAGAAGTATGGAAGGAAATAAATCTACTGTTTCCTTTTTTTACTTCCGTTTATCATTAAATCCCTAAGTTTTTCGTTCCCGCTCCAATCCAAAGCATTCTCTAACACTTCTTCGATGGAATTTACTGGGATGACGGTCACTTTGCGTAATTTATCTTCATCTACTCCTACATCCTGTAAGTTGGATC
>JACRPJ010000098.1 GCA_016213985.1 Candidatus Woesearchaeota archaeon | reverse complement strand
GCTCGTCCTAAAATCAGAACCGTCACTAAAACGGTGATCAAAAAAGTTCCGGTTATCAAAACAGTGGTTAAAAGAATTCATGTTTCTCCTCTTCCCTCCAGGAAAGAGGAAAAAACCAAAGAGAAACCAAAAGTAAAGAAGAAATTCAAATTGTTCACATTTATGAAGAACATTAAAAAAATAAAAGAACCCGAATTCGTTAAATAAACAGGAGGTAAAAAATGGTAAATATTAAATTAAAGAACCCAATTCCTTTAGACTTTACTCAGAAAACTCAAGGTTTTGGCGCACTTTTAATTGGAATTATCATAGCTTTGACTTTGGGCACTTTGGCCAATGTTTTTGCATGGGAAGTTACTTGGTTATGGTGGATTTTAGGGATGGGAGTAATAGTAGGTATTTTGAACACTTTTCATGAAGAAGGGGTTTTGTTCATCATAACTTTATTGACGCTAACTATTATGTTTAATCTGCTTGCAAGCACAACTCTTTTCCCGGTTTGGGCAGTAACCTTATTCCAAGCGGTAGTTTACTTGTTAGTTCCAACCACAATTATTGTAGGGTTAAAAGTGCTGTACGCTTTGGCGGTAAAATAAAGAAGTAAGAAAAATGGCTAAAAAAGAATGGTTAGATTGGTTTAAATGCAATGTCTTGGAAATAATTGTCTTAATCTTGGTGTTAGTATTGGTGGTTAAGGTTTTTAGTGCGCCAGCAGTAACTGAGGTAAGTTCAGTTCCGGAGATAGAAGAACCAGCAACGCTAGGAGCTGTCTCAGAAGTACCAGCAATTACAGAAGGGTCTGTAGCACCTCCACTAAACGCAACAGCACCATTGCAACCCTTAAAATAATCAATTGATTGTTTTTTGGAAGAATTAATCCACACTGGTTGAACTTAGTTTTTGTTACAAGTATCGGAGTTAAATCTTGCTGTGTATATATTGTAAAAGCACAACCTTTTAATAGTAGTTCATGTTCTTGATAGGTAAGTAACAAAAGTGTTTAACGTTAAAAAAAGAAGGGGTGTGTGGTTAAAATGATTGTGAAAGAAGAGTTGTTAAGTAAGTTAAGGCGTTATTTTGACCTTAATTTGTATGAAGTTAAGTTGTGGACGGCCCTATTAAGCCGAGGGGTATCCACTGCTGGTGAACTATCTGATATTGCTGATGTTCCCAGGTCCAGAAGCTATGATGTCCTCGAATCTTTGGAGAAGAAAGGATTTGTGGTTATGAAATTGGGCAAACCCATTAAGTATATTGCTATTCCTCCAAACGAGGTAGTAGATCGGGTTAGGAAAGGTATGCATCTTGAGTCGCAAGAAAAGATCAAGAGACTGGAAACGGTTAAAGGCTCGCCGTTATTGGCAGAATTAGAAAGCTTGCATACTAACGGAATTGCTTTGGTCGATCCTTCTGAAGTAAGCGGTTGCCTGCGCGGAAGAACCAACTTGTATAATCATCTTGAACTGTTAATGAAGGATGCTAAGAACAGCATCAACGTCATGACCACGGAGAAAGGCTTCATCCGAAAGGTAGAAGGGTTAATGCCGACGCTGGAAAAAGCTAGCAAACGGGGAGTGAAGATAAAGATTGCTGCTCCCATTACCAAAGAAAATAAGAAACTGGCTGATTCATTAAAAGGAATTGCTGAGGTAAGGCACAACGGTAAAGTCGCTTCCAGATTTGTAACTGTAGATGGGAAAGATCTGGTGTTCATGACCTTGGATGATGATAGTGTCCATCCTTCTTATGATCTGGGCATATGGGTTAAGACACCTTATTTTACCGGGGCTATAGATCAAATGTTTAATCAATTCTGGGCGACGAAGTAGGTTTCTTCCTTACTTCTTTTTTTTATTTATTTCTTAGCAAGTTAATTTTATAAATATACCCCGATTTACCTATGTCTATGAAGATTAATTCCTTAATCTCAAAACTTCATCCTCTGGAAAGGAAAGTTTTGCCTGCACTTAAGAATAACAAGGAGCTTTCTTCTATCATAACCGCTTCCGGATTACAAGAAATCGAAGTAATGCGTGCATTGCAGTGGCTGGAGAACAAGAGCATATTGCATATAAGCACTGACGTTCAGAAAGTAGTGGTTCTGGATAAGAATGGAGTTAAATATCAGCAGGAAGGATTGCCAGAGAGAAGGTTTCTGAAAGCGCTTACTTTAGAGTTTCAGCCTTTAAGTGCAGTTGCGCAGAAAGCCAAGCTGCAGAGGGAGGAACTAGATGCATGCATCGGGATATTGAAACATAAAGTAGCAGTGGAAATACGGAAAGAGAAAGAGTTAATGGTCAAACTTGGTCCGCAGGGGTTAAAGATATTAAAAAATGGTACTCCGGAAGAACATTTTATAACCAAAGATTTCCCCTTAGAATTAGATAAAGTTAAAGATATCGGTAGGTTCGCGTTAGATGAGCTGAAGAAAAGAAAAGGGTTCATCAGAATAGAAGATCAGAAAACCGTAACCATCTTATTAACCGAATTAGGCCAGAAAATAGTTAATTCCAAGATTAGTGGGGAAGCGGTTAATAGATTGACTTCCGAAATGCTTAAAACTGGTTCTTGGAGAAACAAACAATTCCGTGCTTATGATATCGGAGTGAAAGTTCCGGCTATCCATGGTGGGAAGAAACATTTTGTGAATCAGTCGATTGAATATGCCAAGCAGATCTGGATAGAGATGGGATTTAAAGAAATGACGGGAACGATTGTAAATACTTCTTTCTGGAATTTTGATGCTTTATTCACTGCGCAGGACCATCCGGTAAGAGAGCTGCAAGACACTTATTATCTGGGAGGAAGGGTAGAGAAGGGGAAACT
>JACRPJ010000095.1 GCA_016213985.1 Candidatus Woesearchaeota archaeon | reverse complement strand
GCGGAAGGGGTTTTCCTTTTAACTCCACAAAAGCGATTTGGAATAATTTCATTCCCCGGTACAATTTAATTTTATTTCCAGAAACGTTCTGGATTCCCATGATTACATCTCCCAAATATCCGGGGTCGTTTAGTCCATAAAGAATATTTAATCCAATTCTAAAAGCAGTGCTTTTCATAGCATAGAAAGACATTAGGTCTAAAGGAGTATTTAGTTTTTCCAGAGTCCTTCCGATGACATATTCGTTTGGCTTTAAAAAGTAAGGTAATTTTAATTGGTTAAGTTTAGGCAATTTCCTTTTCTCAAGGTCCACCAGTTTAATTTTTCCATGCTTAAAGATTTCTTCCAACCGAAAATCATAGCTGCAAGGCCCAATATTCTCTTTACTGAAGTTTTCAATCATTGTAACAGTATTAAGCTTAACTATTATATAAATGTAACGTAGATGTAACAATAGTTTATTAATAAGAAAGTAAGTTACTTATCAAAAGTAACACTGGAGAAAAAAATGCCAAACAAAAATTATGTTTCCCAAAGGAATATCAACTGCTGCACCCCAGATTCATATGGTGTGGACTCAGGAGATATAATCGCAATCGTTTATCCTGATGGCCGATCAGAGGTGTTATGCGGATATGCAGTTAGAAGGGATATTGGTGGGGATTCATTTATCGCCTGTTCTCTGAAAGAGAGAGATCGATTTTACGAAAAATTGGATGATAACACTTCCTGTGGGTATAATATTCAAAATGTTCGAAGAGAATCAGAGGAATCAATGAGCAGGTATTGAACTAAAAGGATAAAATAACGGAGGAAACCGAAAATGTGCAAACAAATGCTAGAAGAACGAGTAGATAACTCTAATCTGCAAATGAAAGTTAATTGTTCAGCAGAGAGGGGAACAACAAACCAGGGAATTATCAGGGAGGCTGATCTGAACTACTTAACAACTGAGCGAGGGTGTGGGAGATATGGATGCAACTGCGTAAATTATGATCGAAGCAATTGCATAATCTTTTGAAATTAAGATGCAAGAGGTAATAACTTTTAAAGGAGAAGAACTTTTCCTTATTCCTACACGGAGCAGAAATACTTTACTCTATGCTCCTCTCTTTCGAAAGCTTTTCTTGATATCAGATAACTTAGCGAGGATTATTAATCAAGATGGTTTTAATTCCGCACACGAAAAAGTAAACTATCTGAAAGAGTCTCTTTTGGATGGACTTAAAAGAAAGATTAAACCAGAACTCCCTGTTGGTAATTCTTATTTCCACCTATCTTTAGAATTAACAAGAGACTGTACTCTTAATTGTGTTTATTGCCATTCTGAAGCTGGGAGAAAAGAATCTATGAGCCCAGAGCTTTTAGAAACAGCGGTAGACTATGCTTTTAAAACAAGTGTAGAAAGAAACTGCAAAAGAGTAATTGCCTCTTTTGTTGCAGGGGGAGAGCCAACAGCAAATTGGCCTTTATTTACTAACAGTATTAAGGCTATTAAAGAGACTAGTCTGAAATACAACCAACCGATTAGATTGAGTATTACAACTAACGGTTATTTTAAAGAGCCAAAAAGAAAATATTTACTTAAAAATTTTGACAATATTAATCTTTCATTGGATGGTCCAGAAGATATACAAAACCGACAGAGACCAACATCTCAAGGGAAAGGGAGCTTTACAAAAGTTGTTGCTACAGGGATATATTTTGCCCACCAAGAAAAACCGTTTACAGTTAGGGCAACAGTTACTAGTTATAGTGTTAACAGAATGGAAGAGATTGTTTGCTTTTTTCAGAGTATATTCGGAAACAAAGCAGATGTTGTTTTTGAACCATGTTTCCCTGTTGGTCGGGCAAAAATTGGTAAAATGGTCCTTCTGCCTTCACAAGAACTGTTTTTACAGAATTATTTTGCTGCGAAAGAAAAAGGGGCTGAACTTGGGATTAATGTTACTTGTTCTGCAGAGAACACTGATAAAATAATATCTACTTATTGTAGTGCCTTAGCCCGCCCTTCTTTTGTTGTTACTACTAAAGGGACTGTTACTGCTTGTGAAGGAGATGCTGAAGGTCAGCTGTACCCGTACGGTCGTTTTAAAGAAAAAGCATTTATTAGAGATGACGGGGGGATAGATAAAATTGCGAAGTTAACCACAATCTTACCAGAAAAATGTAACTCCTGTTTTGCCAAGTATCATTGTGCAGGAGATTGTCCAACAACAAGAACAAGTGGGCAAGATCTTTGTGTGATTAAAAAAGGAATTACTCTTTACAATTTAGAAAGAATTATTTCTTAGGGATTCATTTTTTAGGTTTAATCCGCAACAAATGTAAACTTCTTTTATTTCAGCAATTCTTTTATAGTACTCCCGTTTTTGATGCAACATGCTTGAACTCGAACGTACTTTTCTGGCAAAAATCCTGCCTTCCGGACTAGAGAAATGCAAGTGCAAAGAAATAGTTGACATCTACCTTCCAACAAATGCACATCACCCTAAATTGAGGATCAGAAAGAACGGCGATAAATACGAAATTACTAAGAAAGTTCCTGCGGAAGGAGGGGATTTATCGCGGATGCATGAAGAGACGACGACTATTACTCCCGAAGAATTCAATG
>JACRPJ010000094.1 GCA_016213985.1 Candidatus Woesearchaeota archaeon | reverse complement strand
CTCACCGAAAGAGAAGCCCTGAATGCGATTAGAAAGTACAAGATCGACGTGGTTAAACGGAAACTAAGATGAGAACCCATCTTAAAAGAGTGCAAAGTACACCTTTTAGAGAAAAGATAAATTTCACCAAGCTATTTAGTATGGTGCCTAAAGTGTTTTCTCTGGGACTAATACTGGCTTGGTTGGTGGTTTTGCTGGTTTATGGCCGAGGGGAATACTTGATGGCAGTGATTATGGTCGGAGTGATATTGCTATTAACTACGGTAATATCGTGGAAGAATGGACCAATTGGCGGGTGTATTTTTGTCATTCTAGGTTCAGGATACTTAATCTTTTCCATGAGTCAAGTATTGTCGCTGGCTTATATCCTGGCGGCAGCACCTTTATTAGCTACTGGGTCTTTGTTCATTGTGGAGTATTTGTATATGGAGGAGAAAGAAAGCAAGGAGGAAGCAGATGACTTCTAGAGGGGGAACATGTTAGCCAATACTAAACAAATGCTAGCCAAAGCACACCTGCATAATTATGCTGTAGGACATTTTAATATTAACAATATGGAAATCATGCAGGGAATAGTGCAAGCAGCACAGAACTTGAAATCTCCAGTGATCTTGGCTACTTCGGAAGGCGCGATTGCATATGCTGGGATTAATTTTCTATATAATTTGGCTGTAACCGCATCTAAACTAAGTAAAGTTCCTATCGCTCTGCATCTGGATCATGGTAAAGATATGAAAGTAATCAAGCGTTGTGTCGCTTTAGGGTATTCTTCAGTAATGATTGATGCTTCCAGCGAAGAATTCGCGAAGAATATCCGGTTAACCAGGCAAGTAGTGCAACTAGCTCATCGGAAAGGAGTTTCGGTGGAGGCAGAGTTAGGAACCATTGGAGGCAAAGAGGATTTAGTTCGCTCAGAAAGAATGGTTTACACTGATCCCAGTAAAGCCAAAGAATTTGTGGATCGTACCGATTGTGATTTTCTGGCGGTAGCCATTGGAACTTCGCATGGTGCATACAAGTTTTCCGGCAGAGCGCAATTAAAGATTGGCTTACTAAAACAAATTAAAGATAAAACCAATGTTCCCTTGGTGTTACACGGAGCATCCGGAGTGCCCCCGAAAATAGTCCATCTTGCCCAAAAATATGGAGCGGAGTTGCCCGGAATAAAAGGAGTTCCTGATTCCCAAATCCGATTAGCAATAAAAAACGGAATCAATAAAATTAATACCGATACTGATTTAAGAATAGCTTTTGATGCTGGAGTAAGAAAAGTAATTCGCGAGCATCCCCAGGAACTTGATCCCCGGCATATTTTAGGACCGGCTCGGGAATTGATTCGAAAGGTAGCCGAGCAACGAATAAAATTGTTTGGGAGTGTGAATAAAGCTTGATCAGGAGGAAAGATAAAATGACTCGACAAAAAATATATCTTGGGTCGGATCACGCTGGTTTTGAACTGAAAAAAAAGATTAAATCCTGGTTGAAAAAGAAAAAAATCGCTTTCCAAGATTTGGGTAATCTTGTTTTTGATCCGAATGATGATTATCCCGACTTTGCGGCAAAGGTTGCCAGAAAGGCAGTAGCGGCTAAGAGCTTTGGTGTCCTGCTTTGTGGCTCTGCAGAAGGGATGTGTATTGCTGCTAATAAGATCAGCGGTGCCCGAGCTGTGGCCCCTTGTAGTTTAATCGCGGCTAAGCGTGCCCGAGAGCATAACAATGCCAATATCCTTTGTTTGGCTGGAGGAAAAACGTTGGAGCCGATGCCCGGACTTTCCTTTACCCAGGCTACTAAACTACTAGACACTTTCCTGTGCGTTTCTTTCTCGAAAGAGGAGCGGCACATGCGTAGATTAAATAAAATAAAAAAACTGGAAAGAGGAACTTGATTATGCCACAAATTATCCTGCCTTCCATTATTGCTAAGAACCAGCGGGAATTAAACTCCGCTTTTAGAAGGTTAGAAAAGGTAGTTAGAGAACTGCATCTAGATGTAGTGGATGGAAAGTTTGCCAAGAATAATTCACTGAATTTTAATTTTAAACTGAGTCCGCAGTTTAAGTACAATATGCACCTGATGGTCAAGCATCCGGAAAAGTGGATTAAGAAGTATTGGACTAAAGTAGACTTGTTTATTCCGCAGCTAGAAGAAATTAAAGGTGTTTCGGCTTATATTAAATGGATGAAAAAAGGGAAGAAAAAAGTGGCTTTCGCTCTTAAACCGGAAACTAATATTAATCGGATTAAGCCGTTTCTCCCAGATTGCGATTATCTGTTAATCCTTACGGTTCATCCGGGGTTCTATGGGAGCCGGTTTCTTCCGGGAGCCCTGAAAAAGATTGCCGCTTTAAAGAAAATCAATCCTAAGATTAAAGTAATTGTGGATGGGGGAATGAATTTGGTTACGGTCAAAAAAGCAGCTCGGGCAGGAGCAGATTACTTTGTTTCCGGCTCTTATGTCACCCAAGCGGAGAGACCGGAGGAAAGGATAAAGAAGTTGAGGTTGGTAGTAAGATGAGAGGGTAGTTTCCAAAGTTGCGTTACTATTAGTAAATAGTTATCACCAAAATGTTTATAAAGAACATAGTCTCTCCTATTATAAAATGAGACGCTTTTTAGCTTTGGTTGAATCTTTATTTCTTTTATCTTGTGGTTATATCCCTTTAGGAAAAGAAAATCCTTCAACATCTTCTCCAATTCATCCTGAAGACAGTAAACCAGAGAATAAACAGGATAATTCCCTAGAATTGTTGGTTGATTTTAATAATAAAACTATTGACGATAGTCAATTATCATCTCTAACCTACAAAAATCAATTATACTCCTCGCTCACTTCATTACCCGAGAAATATATTTCCAAAGATTTTGTTGATAAATATTTTGATGAATTTTTTTCAGATTATAGTCTTACATTTAATTCACAAAAATGCTTACCTAATCTGATTGTAGTGAATAAATCTAAATTTAAAGCTTTTTATTTTGGGGCAAATGAAACAGAAACCAAAAAAACATATTCCGTCGGAACGGGAGCACACATCGGGAAAAAAAGAACGATTGCTGGTTTTAACAGAAAAGATAGAGTTACACCCGAGGGAATTTTTTGGGTGGAAGAATTAGTTTATGAACCTACAAAAAAATACAGTAATGGTGTTAATCTTGGTCCTCGAGTTATTTCTGTTAAATCTCCTGGGAAAAGATCTCCTTATAACGATATCGCTTTACACGGAACTAGTCACAATGTCCAGTGGACCATAGGATTACCGAGATCTTTTGGATGTGTGAGAATGTTAAATGAAGAGATTATAGATTTGTATAATTCTTCGGCAGTAGGAGATTTAGTGATTATTACTCCATAATTTTCAGTTATTGAACTGTGATAAAAATAGGTCCTTGTTGCTCTGCATTTGCAATCGCAGTTATTTCTTCTGGACTTTTTCCAGATAATACTCCTCCAAGAATAGTTGTGCCTATATCTTGAGTTGGTTTTCCTTTGGCTACGATATAATTTGTTTCCACACCTTTCTGGAGTTCTTTGAATCCAGGTAATACTCTCTTTGTAGCAACACACGACCTTATGCTGATAAGTTCTGGTTTATGAAAAGTTTTACCTTTCAACTTATTCTTTAAATCTAGAGTAGAAAAGTATCTTTCTCCCTTTGTAATTTCTTGATATGGTCCAAGATAAAGACGTTGAGTTCTCCAAGAATTAGAATGACTACTAACATGGACTATATCTACGTCACCACTTTCATATATTTTTTGGAATTGCTCTTGGTTGTAAACAACATCTACTTCCACTTCTACTTCTTGTCCCCCTTTCGTTTTAAGTTTTTTAGTATATATCTTCTCTTTAGGTGGTTTTTGTGGTTCTCCTGTTTCTGGAATTAAAATATTAGTGTCGTGGTCTAGTATCACACCATCACCTTCATTACTTTTTCCCGCGAGATATAACATCTTAATTTTTCCGTCATCGGCCATATCTTCAAATTTAGGATTTATCTCCACTCCGTTTTTTATTAACTCAGGATTAACTAAAGTGTCAATGAAATTATTAGTTTGTTGGTAAATTGCTTTTCTGTCAAATTGAAAATAAGAAGTAAGCACCTGATTATCTAATTTTGGACTATCTTTTAGTTCATTAGGAAAAACCATATCGCTGGTTTTAATTTCATAGTCTAGAGTAATGTCTTTTTTACTCGGGTCAAGACCAACAACTTGAGATAACTCATTTTTTTTTTTTGGTGTTGTTTTGGTGGTAGTTTTAGGATCGCTTGGCGAAGTTTCATAAGTATTGTAAATTTTCTTGCCAACTTGGGTTCTGGTAATTCCAGAATTTTCTATTTTTATTTTACCCTGTTCCGCGGAGATTTTTCCTTTATGAAAATCGTTATAAGTACTAATTGCAATATTTCCTTCGTTATTTTGAAGATGTGCTTGAAGGGATTGTTTTCCAAATAGGCCATCCACGGAGATTTGTTTTCCATCTAATTTTTGATTTTTTTGCCATTCTCTAACTTTGTTATAGGTCTGCTGATCATAAATGCCCGTTACTTTTGCACCAACAATTTTCTGAACATTATTAATATCTTCTTCACTCTTTCCATTCTCGGAGGCATCTCCTTTTGCGAAATAACCTCTTTCCGGGAAATCTATTAATGAATTCGTTTTTCCTGTAGCGGCAAACTCATTCTTAATTAAAGCGGAAGGATTAAGTATAATACCATTATCTTTACCGGAAACAACAATACTCTTGCTATCAAATTTTACAAATCGATCACTCAATTCTTCTTCAGGGATTTCTTGGTTTGGTAGATAGATAGGAGTGTAATAAATCTTATCGGGATAAATATACACTCCATTTAAAGATAACACTTTTCCTCTTGCTGAATTTGGTGAAACGATGATATGTCTTTTTGTATCTATAGCATTATAATCTTCAATATTAAAATTACCTGCAAGGGAAATATCTGCTGGTTCGTTGTATATTGTCGGAGAGTTAACTTTTATTTCTTTACCTTTTTTTTCGTCAAAAAATGTATATCCTTCATATTCACCATAATCTATTCTTTCAATAGTGGGAACTTCCCCTTTTGAAGTAGCTAATCCCTCCAAGATAGGAATACTTCTATATATTCCATCTGGTTCTTCGTAAACATAACCAGCATCAACGTTAACATAAGATGGTTCTTTAAACTGTATCTTGGATAATTCTTTAAATTTACCAATAAACCCATCTTTAGTTACCTCAACTTCCTCTGCTTCTTTCACTCCAACGTGTTTTATCGATCCTTCTTTTAGTTTTAGTTTAGCACTTTCTTGGTCCATTTTCAAGTATCCTTCAAAAGGGACATTTCCCACGGGCTGACGAACAATTACTTTGTCCGATATTTTTTCCACTGTTTCTGGTTCAACATTCAAAAAATCTAATCCTAATTCTTTGGTAACCTTATTCCATTTCGTGCCCAATTCTTCTATTTTTGTTCTTGTCTCTTTTAGTTTTTCATCAGTCTTCTGTGAGACGAGTATTAATTCACCATTCTGTTCTACTTTTAATGCATATTTGTCTTTCACTTCCGTTTTTACAAATTCGTTTATGTTTACTCCTCCATTTTTACCCTGAAGTAAACCTTTTCGATCAAATGATTTAACCGGGCCGTTTATCGCAAGGATATTTACTCCTTCGCTTTTCAGATATTTAGTAAATAATTTTTTACCTTCTGGTTCTTCGTTAATGTATCTCCCATTTTCATTGGTAAAGAAGTTCTTTGCGATACTTCTATCTTTAATGTTTTGGCTTTCTAATTTTGAATAATATAACACGAAAACTTTTCTTTCTTCACTTGTTCCAAATTTTGAAGAAGAAAGATACTTCCTAGCGATATTAAAGTCTTTTTTATCTATAAAATTACACCCGAATAAATATTGTTTCATCAGATTTTTATCAAATTTCCCTTCTGTAAGAAGATACGAGCGAGCATATTCTGTATAAGTGAACATTTCTTGTGGATTCTTTGCAAAATAGTCTTTAGCGATATCAAAATTTTCAAGAATTACGCCTCCTGTGTAGGCTATAGCAAATTCGGGATCTTTCTTATAAGCTTCTAATGGGTTGGTTCGGGTAAGTCTTTCTAATTCCGTCTCTGGAAAAAGATCGGCGTCCTGAGCGATGACATTTATGGATACGACTAGGCATAAGATAATTAATAAAATCATTAATACACATTTCTTTTTGAATGAAGTCACCATCTTCCTATTTTTCCGTGTATTTATCATCTATGATCAACGCCATCTCTACAGTATTTAAGTTTCCTTTTTCGTCGAAAACACTGATATTAATTAGATACTCTCCCACCTGTTCTTTTTTTGGAGTGAATATGATTGATCCATTCTCTTTATTTGTTTCAAACAGGTTTGTGTCATCAAAATAAGATAGTTTTGCATCTTCTTCATTAGCTTTAACTTGATAAGTGAATTCTTCTCCAACTATTGCATTTAAATAATCGATGGGATCAATTACTGGTTTTTCTAACTTTTTTATTTTCAAAACAAAATATCCCTTTTTTATTTTTTTCTGTTTATCTACTGCCATAATTTTAATAATATGCTCACCAACATCTGCTTCTTTTGGGATGAATTTGATTAAACCAGTATCATGACCTATTTCAAAGAGATCAGTATCATCAAAATAAGTCATTTCTTCTTCTACTGTCATAATCGGATAAGTGAATTCTGCACCTACCTCCGCTTCTAATACTGGAAGTATCTTACTCTCAAAATTGTTCTCTGGATGAGCGTATTCATCGTGGATGTCAAATAAATGAACGAATATAAACGTAAGATTTTTACCGCCAAAATCTTCTTTGCTAAGATGATAAACCAGCATGGCAGTGTGATTTGCTAAAATTTCTGTATTCGTGGTAACCTCTTTGTTTTTGTTAAAAATAATATCCCCATAATTCTCAAATTCTGCGTATTGCAGCATCAAATTGTACTTGTCCGCAATTTCTTGCATGCAGGATAAGCACACTTCATTCTCTTTCACGCTTTGTAATTCAGAATATTCTATTGCTGCTTGATATAATACAGGATAAACAGTCTTGACACTTTCTTTGAAAAAGTACATTTCTTTAACGTCCTCTTTTTCTTTTATTGTGAGGGGATAGAATAAATTAACCGTAATCGTTTCCGAAACTATTTCTGTGCTAACATTAATTTTTTCGGTTTGTGCTTCTATCTCATAAGAAGGTTCAAGTTTGGAGAAATCTAAACATTCTGATATCAACGGCTTAATCCGTTTGGAAAATTGCAGTTCTATCTCTTTCTCTGAAGGAGCTAAAAATACAGAAGACTCCACATAGAATGGCACATAAAATGGAATATAATTGTCATGAGAAAAAATAGTATAAGGTATTGATAATAATTCTTGCTTATCTTTATCGTATCTAATGTCGTTAAATCCTCCTTGAATAGCGTTTAAGGTAATAGCTTTTTTAATTGATTGTTGAATGCATGATTCTACAAATTGGACTATTGGAGTAGCACCAAAATAAGTTTTTTCTTCAAGTTTCTGATTTTGAGAATTGCTTAAAAGATAAAGTGCAACAACAAACAAGGCAAAAATAAGAATCCCCAATATAATAAACACGGTCACCTGGCCTTTTTTACCTAAATTTCTATCCCACATTGTCTCTTCCTCTTTTAGATTATAGCTAAACTATATAAGTATTTCTCCCTTAACCAAGAAAGGTTTATT
>JACRPJ010000102.1 GCA_016213985.1 Candidatus Woesearchaeota archaeon | reverse complement strand
TTCTCGAGCGAAACATTTGGCAGAAACCCATTTCCTTTAGTAACAAACATAACTATCACCTCACCAATAATAAAAAAGAACTACTATTTAAAACTTGCTAAAATTAATGTTACATACTATAATCAAACAATCTTCTTTCTAATATTTTCAAATTATCACGAAGAGTTGAATCATAGCCTTTGCCGATTTCATAATAATTTTTAAAGACCTGGTAGGAATACTCTCTTCTTAAGCCACAGATCATTTCCTGGGTATTTGAAAAACTCTTTCCAGAAAAGGTGCTAGGTAAAGGATGCCCTTTTCTTTCTTTTTTTTGCATGATTCTCAAATCAATAGTTTCTGCTTTTTTTGCACCAAGCAATAATAGAGGCCTAATATGTATTTTCTGTCTGTGCCATCTTTCTCTTATTTTAGAATATATTCCAAAATCTTCCGGTGATGGTTGGATAAGTTCTCCATGGTAATGGATGAAATGGGCTCTGATCAAGGGAGCATCCTCAGTTATATCATCAAGATTTGGATAAGCGTCCAGTATACTTTCTTGGCTGCCAATCATAATTTCGGAAACACCCTCTATAAAACCATTCTTCAAATCAAAATAAACATTAAAACCTGTTTTTAAACCACTTTCTAAAGAAATACCTGCTGCTTCTTTCATCCTATTGATAAAATCTTTGGAATAAAAGATAGTGCCTAGATTGATTCTTGGTTTGTTTTGCATTTTTCTTTCCAAGAGGGCTTATTTTAAAAGTTTTCACTAAAAAAAGAAGAATATTTATTCTAATGGTGTTCCACTCCATAACGTCCAATCCTCCGAAGGAGCGTAAGGACCGAACACAAAGTAAGGCGGCTGGTTCTGTCCAAAATAACTATATTGTACTTCTCCCCAACGTTTGGGCTCAACTCCCACGCCATAAATCGAGCGTCCGAAATATTTCCAGGCATTGGTCATAAAGCTAAACTGATTGGAATCGACATTACTGCCCGCGCCCGGCTCCACTATAAACTCGCCCTTATATCCATGCTTCTTAAAAATCTCAATCGCCTCCCTAATGGAAGCATTCCCTTGACCCGGAGCAAGATGCTCATCCTGATATCCATAATTATCCACTATATGCAGGTGCTTCACAATCCCTGCCTTGGCTAACTTCTCTACCTGCTCAAGGTACCATTTGGTGAATTCTTTATCATTTTCCTCAATGGGTTTATGGGAATCTCCCCTCCAATATTTTTTCCACATGTTAAAATGACCGGTATCGAAAGTGGCTCCAATATGTTTTTCAGCCATCTCGTGAGCCTGATTTGCGGGCATTCCTTTTTCTCTGAGTATTACCTCCATCTGCTCTCTACTATGCTTTACCAAATCAATCAATTCATCTGGATGCGCGCCATAACTTTCGGGGAAGAGATTTTCCATGGCTACAAAAATGGGCTTTCTTAGTGCTCCCTTCCCTTCCAGTTGCTGGGACTTAAGCATTGCCTGTATCCCTGCTTGAGCATAAGCATTGTGGGCTTCTTTAAGAGCATAAGTTTCGGCACTCTCTACATGTTTTATAGTCTCCATTGCTTCCGCCTCCTGCGCCCACTGTGAAGAGCCACCTTCTTGTGCTTGCTCCATGTGCCTTCTGATTTCGGCAATGGCGTGGTCTATTACCTCACTAGGCAACTTCGCCTCCGGCGGAACCAGATCACCGACTAGGCTTCTGACCTGCTGCTTCAACTTCCATTTTTCTTCTTCGGCAGTGGCCTTCTCTATCTCTTTATAAAACACCTTTGCTTTCTCCAACTTCTTAAGATTTTCAAGATTTTCCTGAAAATTTCCGGCATAATATGTTGCCCATCCCCTACTGTTGGCTGCATTAGTCTCTAACGTAGAGATAATGTATGCTTCTTCTGGACGTACCACTATATCCTCTTTCGACTTGACATCCTTGAACTTTGCCCAGTTGGATTTAGTAAACTCTTCTTCGCTGAGCTTTCCACCCTTCCACTGCTCCCAAATCTCCCTTGCTCGCAGGGTCATTTGATGGGCCTCTTCTTCCAACTCTTCCCATCCCATCTGCTTTATCTCAAACTTTCCTTTGTCTTTATTAAACCGAGGAACCCTCTTCTCGTCCGGAACTCTCTTTTCACTGAAAGGATCAAGGTAAATTAATCTTCCATTCTCATCTTTTTCTCCCGGAGCAGTTTTTGTCTTCCCATCAAACTTCTTCCCCCTCGAACATCTTAAACTGTTTGCTCTGGTTCCATTCCGCATCGGAAATGGGGCGATGAAACTCTCCGGTATGTACCACCAAAGGTCCTCCTCGAGCCACATCGGCAGCGAAATCAATCGCTCGTTTTATCTCATCGAGAGCTAGGCTCTGGCTGTATTTAGAAAAATTTCCCTGCTGGTCCATTCCGGCTAATCCATATATCCCTACGGAAGCATGGGTAGTAAAATGAATTTCATTGGCTTTTTGCATTTCCCGCAAGGCCTGGCGCTGTACCTCTCCATACATTTCAGGAGTATGCCCTTGAGCTGATCCTTTACCTGCGCCCATGAAAGTAAGCTCAGCAACTTTTGTTCCCCCTCTCAGCCTCGCTCCCACTGCAGGAATGTTAGGGACGACGCCCAGCCCAAGGCTGGTTCCGATATCGCCTATACCTACACCTATATCATTGGTAGCATCCTTAACCGGAACTGCTGCTCCATATTCACGATCCATGGGCATATAGTACCCGCCGCCAAAAACAACCATAGTAAATATTTCTTATCGAATATATTCTTGTAGAGTATATAAAATTTACTGAGAGTGCTTTATTGTAGCAGATAGAGCGGTTTCCGATTGACACAGAAAAAGGTCTTGGCTCTTTAAGAGGTGTTATCTGTGATATAACAAGCCATCAAAATATTTTGCTTCACTTTCTATATCATACAATGCAGCAGTTGCATGTCTATCAACAATATAATGAAGATTGTGTTTCTTCAGATTTATTCCGAAACCATTCCCTTGTTTTAGCGTATCTGATTGTTCAACAATAGAGTCTAACCAAGTTGTAATCTCGTTTTCTGAACTTTGTGACAAAACTTGCCAAATTCGATACATTTGAATCCCGGTTCTCTCTCTGAAATGCTCTGGAATACGATTTTCAATTAGATGAGCCTCTCCAACGTAAATTAAAGTATTTCCATCAGTGGGAACCCGACTTGCCATAAATTTGTCTCTGTTTCTCTTTTTATGATTGTCCATAGCGATGACGTAAACCTCTGAATCTTTAGCAGCCCGGATAATATCAAAATAACTCCCATTTACTCGACCTTCAATAGGATAGCCTTTCCTTAACATTTCCTTTTCTTTTTCCTTAACTCGCTCTAAAGCTGCATCATTTCCTGTTTTCAGAAAATGATCAATATCTTTCTGAGTTTCTGCTTCAATTTCTAAACAAACATAACTTAAACCAGCAGATTCTTTCAATCTTGGAACAAGTTGAACAACGGAAGCATGTAATCTTTCAACACTATGACTCTCACCGTAACCAACATGGGTATGTCCTTCTCTAAACAAATTTTGAACAAAACCCTCATAGCTTTCTCTATGTCTTTCTATCAAATCAACCTCATCAGGATACTGTTGTAATCTCTTTTCTGCTACTTGAGATCTTAACCATTCACGTATAACATCATCCATTTTATCTCCTCTTTAAACATTAAGCAGTGTAATTTATAAATATTTTGATTTGTAACTACAATAAAGTCATTAATCTGGAAAGTACGGAACGCCAAAACCGGTTAGTTCTGGATAGTCACTATTCGCTCCAGTGATATAGAACGCTCCCAACTCTTATAGTAAATTGCGGTGACTGTGTTATACTTTTTTTTGTTCATAAGATTAGTATTACCAACGCAATTTACTTATTAGATAATTGCGACAAATGCCATAATATTATCACAGTTATCTATAAAATATAATCTGTCTTTGGCAGGGATTTATTGGAAATGGAAGTTTTACTTTGCGAACGCAATCCAACTCCACTTTGTAGGGTCGACGATTTTAACAGGGCGCGGATATGTTTAGCGCAATTGCCGATTTCCTTGCCTTAACCAAAAGATTTTTATAATAGTTAACCTATTTCTAGGTAAAACAATACCAAAAAGTAGGTAAAATGCTCACCAAACAACAACAAGTCATTTTAGGAGTCTTCAAAAAAGATCTCTTTGCTAGTTTGACCTTTAAACAAATTAAAGAAGAAAGCAAACAAAAGTCAAATAATATTGTTCAAATCTCCCTCAAAAAGTTCAAAGAGCATAATCTAGTTAAAACGAAAGTAACTGGCGACGTAACTACATATTCTTTGAACCTTGATAATAACGTAACTTTATCCTACCTCAACCTGATCAACGACTTGGAGCTTCAAAAAAGGAAGTTCCCAAAAGAAATATTATCAGAAATCCGGAAGAGAATCTCCAAACAAACCAATTTCTTTATTTTAATTGTGTTTGGTAGCTATGCCAAAAACAAAGCGACTGAAAAGTCAGATTTAGATATCGCAGTCATTGTGGAATCTGAACCAACCAAGAAAGAAATAACACCTATTCTGGAAACTGTGAAACGAAGAGAAATAAAACCAATAGATTACCACATTTTTACCAGAAGCGAGTTTTTAGACATGTTAAAAGCTGATTACGAAAATGTCGGCAAGCAGATTTATACAAACAACCTTATTTATTATGGTTTTATTGAGTACTGTAACCTGATACGAGGAAGAAAAAATGAGTGATGAAGCTGAATTGTATCTGCAAAGAGCTGAAAATGAACTGGTAGCAGCACAAATGCTATTTGAAGTTTCCAGTAATCCAATACTTCAGAAAGAACAGTTTAAGCTGGAAAAAGACTTTACCTTTTACAGCACGGTTATAAGTCATTCTTATTATTCTATCTTCTATTCTGCGAAAGCAATTCTTATCAAAAATGGAATTAAAACTGAAGCGCCAGAAGTTCATAAGAAGACATTGGAAGCATTTGAGAAATATTTGGTAAGCACAGGAAAATTGGATATTGAACTGCTCAAAATCTATCAGAAAATGATTGTCCGTGCCGATGCTCTTTTGGGAATTTTCTCTATGGAAAAACAAAAGCGAGGAGAATTTACCTACCAGAAACTTCCTCAAGCAAACAAAGAACCAGCTCAGGAATCACTAAACAATGCTTCCTTTTTTTTCAAAAATATTAACAAGATCCTATGGTAAGAACTCCCCCTAAATTCTAGTCTGCTTCGCAGGATTTATTGGAAATGGAAGTTTTACTTTGCGGACGCAATCCAATTCCACTTTGTAGGGTCGGAGAATAACAGCAAATGCATATATTAGTTGCAATTTTCGAAAAAGTGTAATCTATTTGAGGGAGAGCAAAAGTTTTATAAAGTTGATATTAATTCAATAAATTGAAGAGGTGAATTAGTATACACCTCAAAATTTCTTGAGGATTAATGGGGTATCAAATATGTCATACAAAATGAATAAATCTGGAATTGAATATCAAATGGGTGCAAGTATAACTGAAGTGAGACCTGGAGATGTTGTGAAAGTTGGACCGGGAAGACTAGAAGTAATTGCAAGTATAGAACGTTCTGGAAAGTGGGATAGACGAATCACTACTAAATCAGGTAGAGTATTGGGCATGATGGACGTACATGCATACGGAAAGAGAGAAGAACAAAAATAAATGTTTAATTAAGCTTTTGCCCTTTATTTTTTATATTATTAAACTTCGTTCTTGATTGACGACCGACTCAAAAACTTTGATTTTTTCGGCTGTCGCCGAACGTTGCACTAAGAATAAATCTCTCTTATCGTCGAGAGAAGCTAACAGCACATGTGCCTGTGTTTTTCCTTAGAAGAGCTATCGCTATAATAATCATCACTATGCTGAACCATTGTCCTATGGTTAGGCTCCAGTAAATGGTCTCCTCTCGGAAAAAGTCTACTATGAACCTTCCTACTCCTTCCCAGAAGATGAAGTTCCAAAAGATGAAGCCGGGCCCAAACTTCTCTTTAACACTAAGGAAAAGCAGCCAGAAAGTGATTAAAATGCGGTAGCCTGCCGCATATAAAGTACTGGGATGCCGGCAAGCTTGGTCATGCTGAGGGAATACCACGCACCAAGTTCCGTTCCAGAGAGTTCCTACTAATTCGCCATTTATAAAATTGGCAATTCTACCTAAAGCGAGTGCGAACATTGTCGGCAGACTTAAGGCATCAGCCATCTCCAAAAAGTTGAGGTTCCTTTTTTTGCAATACCAATATCCCGCAACTACTATTCCCACCAAGCCTCCGTGGAAACTCATCCCTCCTCGCCAGAACTTAAAGAAGTTTAAAGGGTTGTTTAAGTACAAGCTGGGTTCCCAGAACACTTCAAATAATCTTGAGCCGATTAATACTCCTAATAACAAATAGAAGAGAAAGTCCCAGATTTGTTCTGAAGTTAATTTTAGCTTGCCTTTCTTGCTTAGGTAGTGTAGCCACCACCACGAGAAGAAGAACCCCAAAACATATACTAAACCATACCAGCGGATCTGGGCAAAGCCTAAGTCAGCAATGACGGGGTTAAGGTTATGAATCCACATAGGAGATTTGAAATCAAATAAGCATATAAAGGTTGGGGTAAATTAGTATAGCTAAATGTATACTGGTAATTCTATCTCTTCTTTAGTTATAATCCATTACCGTAAACTTTATATATACACTCCTGTAATATAGAGATAATTAATCATCAAATAATAAAAAAGAAAGGTGACCCATATGGAAGAAAAAGACAAGAATTATTCTAAAGAGCTCATTGGCAAGACCGTAGTTTCCAAAGCGGGAAAGAAGTTTGGAGAGGTGGCTGATTTAATCTTCGAAGTGAGTTCTGGCGAACTGATTCACATCATGCTCAAGAACCCGACCTCTTATACTGAAAGGATGGAATTGGAAAAGACGAAGGAGGGAAGCATCTTAATCCCCTTTTCGGCGGTAATTGCCAGCGGAGATTTTATCGTAGTAGCCGAGGAAGACATTATTTAGGTTCTTTGATTTAGGGCATAGTCAACTCCCTATGTTAGGAAGTTAACCTCGTTTAAGCCAGACTTTTCCAGCCAGCTGAGTCGGTTAGAAGAAGAAAGAGGTTTCTAGTCATTGGTTAAAGTCTCTACCTTAATTTGGGTTAATATTCATTCCTTCAAAATAAGTTTTTGGATTATCCGGCTCCAAAAATTAGGTCACAAGAAGGATTAGCCTCTCCCCGGGAATTCTTCGTCAAGCTTCTTAAGGTATTCTTTTATTCGGCTCATTACCTGGGACAACACAAAATTTTCTACTTTCTCTTCAAATACTTCACTTAGCTGCCCAAATTCAGTGATGCGGTATAAATTAGCGTTGGTTTCAATTAAATAAAGGTCTTTCAGTCTCTTCAATTGTCTCCGGACATTGGAAGAGGCGATTCCCAGCATGGGCAGCCCTAAACTCTTACGTACTTCAATCACTTTATTCTTTATCTCCTCCGAGTGTAATTCTTCCTGGTTCTTCTTAGCTTGCAAGAGAACGTACAGTATATCCACCATCACATCTCGGGAATCTCCGGGCTGCAATACTCCTATGGACAAGCAGAATTTTCTAACTAGTTCTCTCCCATTCATCGTCGGTTTTTCATATCGGCGGAGAGTTATTTCCGCTAGGGGAGTATCCCGACTGATTTTACCCAATTTCTTTTCCCTCTTTTTGAGTTTGGATTATTTATACCTATTTAAATTTAATCTTTGTTATAGGAAATTTCGTTATTGGTGTAGATACCAAAAAGTTATCTTGTCTTTGGTTTTTTCATCCACGCGAGCATAAAATTTTCTTTCCAGCTGGACAATATCCCCAACTTTAAGATTTTCCAGGTTTTTCTCTCCCAAGCCTGAGAGAATACGCGCATCCTCCATCAGCACTTCAGCTTTGATATTTTCCCGAGCAGGAATCCAGTGGAGAATTAATCCCTTATTCGGAGCATTTTTGTAATCTTCATAGTCTTCGGAAACGAACATGTATTTTCCTTTTTTTACCTCAAAATTGCAATAGTCCATGAGACGATGGAGGTTGTTTTCTTTTAGTTTGGGTAAGTCATTTTTATCCAGGTACACTTCGCCCTTTACGGGCAGTGCTCTTTTTCCTCGTTTAGGGAAATTAGGGTGAAGGTCCAGTTTGGCTACTTTTTCTGGTGCAGTTTCAATCTTTATTCTTTTAGGGCCTTCTACAAAGAAATAGCGATTAGCATTTGGTTCGATGATTTCACGGTTGAAAGCATTGATGGATTTCCAGAATTCTTCGATGCTTACGGTTTTATCATTTAGGCTCAAACCGATTTCCAATGCAAATTTACGGAACGCTCCCGGTTGATATCCTCTTCGGCGTAGTCCACGCAAGAAAGGCAGGCGAATGTCATCCCACCCGGTATATTTTTTTTCTTCGATGGCTAGCCTAGTTTTAGAAGTGCTTAACTCGAATCCCTCAAAGTTAATTCTTCCCCAATGTTTGTATACCGGTGCTTTCCAGCCAAAACATTCCATGATCATCCGCTCTTTTTGGCCGTTGTCAGCATGGTCTTTCCCATTGAGTACATGAGTAATCTCCAATTCGTGATCGTCAACGGCAACAGAGAATAACATTAATGGCCACACCCGCTGCTCTTTTCCAGTCTTAGGATGAATATGTTCTACTATGCGCATAATGGCAAAGTCGCGCATGGCTGGATTTTTATCTGTGATGTCGGTTTTTAGTCTTAGGACTGCTTCTCCTTCAGCATATTCACTGAACATCTGGGCATAGCGTGATAAATTCTCTTTGGTAGCAGTGTTTCGGCAGGGACAGGCTTTCCCGAAGTTTTTCATCTCCCTCCATTCGTCTGCATCGCAAGTGCATACATAGGCTTTCCCTTTCTGAATGAGCTTTTCAGCATAATCGTAATACCTTCCTAAGCGTGAAGATTGTATTACTACCTCATCAACTCCTTTATCGGTAAGCCAGTTAGCGTCGTCGACAATTAACTCATATGCTGGAGGGTAAATGTTTTCGGGGTT
>JACRPJ010000101.1 GCA_016213985.1 Candidatus Woesearchaeota archaeon | reverse complement strand
AGTTCTCATTAGAAAGCGGAACCTCAAAAGATAATAGTGTAACCAAAGAGTTCACTGCCGAGCTAAGCCCGAAAATACTTCCCGGAACTTATTCCATAGTCGGCAAAGCTTACTATGATTACAATGTACTGGATGACCAGGATGGGGTTAATTTAGTGGTAAAAGAATGTGCTCCGGCTAAAACAACTTCGACCACTGTCCCGAACACCTCTGCCAACGTAAGCAAAAATACATCTACTACGGTGGGCGGAACCCTTACCAGCACCCCGGCCACCAAAAGTGAGAGTGCTAATGCCGGAGTAAATACGGGGGTAACCACTGCCCAACCTGTCACTAACCAACTTTCCTCTGCGGTAATTATTCAGAGCGTAGAGAAGCTTTATGGTGCAGATGATTATCTGTTCGGAGCTCTGGTGGTAAGCATTGTGGTGGTGTTCATATTAATAACTTTGCTGCTCATAAGTCTGTTTAGATAACTTGCAGTGGTCTGCTTACTAAGAGGGGATAGAAAGTTTTAGAGAGAGAGTCATACTATAAATAAAAACAAATCGAGGTAAAAATGAAATACGCAAAAAAAATACTTGTGGTGTTATTAATCTTGGTTGCCCTGCTGGTAACCACAAAAGCTGCCTTAGGCGCAGATGAGCTAAATATTACTTCCGTTACTTTCAATGGGGGAATCTTAGCAGAAGGAGGGAATTCTACTGTGGTCAAACCGCTACAGAGCGTCGCTCTGGGTTTCACTTTAGCTAATCAAGTGCCCCTGCCTTTGACCGTTTACTCTACGCGTCTGACTTTATCCCCTGGAAAACCAGAGGAGACAGTAATATCCAATGACCAGGTGTTGAACATTCAGAGCAACCAGAGCAAAAGCCACTCCTTAAATGTACAAATACCATTGAGTTATAAGAGTGGAAATTATGATGCTGCCTTAACTGTAGAAGGTCAGTCTGATGATGGGACGAAATATACAGATGAATTTAAATTCACGCTCAAAGTGCAGCAAAACGCTCAGGAAGTGATGATTAGCGGAGCCGAGTTCGACCCCAAAGAGCTAGCCTGCAAACCTTCATCCACTTTAACCGTTAAACTTACTAACCTAGGCAGTGTGGATCAGACTCTGGCTAATGGAGGGGTTAAAGTTAGTGTCAAAGGTCCTAGCGGCTTCTCTGCCCCCGCCCAAAAAGTAGAGCTAAAAGCAAACTCCCAAACAATAGTGTCATTCCTCGTATCCAATGCCTTAGCTTCGGGCCTGGCTTTAGGAGACAATAGTTTTACCATAGAAGCGACTTACTGGTACGACCAGTACAAAGACACTAAATCAGCCACGTTAAAGAAAAAAAGCTGCCTGCAGAGCTATGCTCCCACCTCAGGAACCATTACTTTGCCGGAGAGCAAGTCGCAGACGTTTTCCTTAGCTACGGCCGAATCTACCTCAATACAATGGTATGTAAACGATGTTGTTCAAGCCTCCTCAACAGATAAGAACATTTTCACCTTCACTGCTGACAAAGTAGGGAAATTCACCATTAAAGTTACTGCTGGAACCAATCTAGCTGAAGATACCCACAGCTGGGAAGTAATAGTTAGCAATCAGCTTACCTCATCAAAGTTTACCACCAACATTCCTACGGATGTAACCTTGGCTCAGCTGACCGCTTTCCCTAATCTGGCAGTTGAGAATACCTACGGAACAATACAGCTTAAAGGTATATCCAACCTTTCTGCAGTAAATTTAGATGCGGTAATAAATATCGCTGATGGGATGGTATCTATTGATTCCACTACTGCCCCTTCATTAAACCAGCCTGCAACCATTACTCTTAAGAAGACTTTCACTGATTACACCATTTTCTGGGACAAGGGCTTCAACACCAATCCCACTACTGTCTGTCCAGCAACAATATGCACGGTAAAATCCAATGCTGCTAATGCTTTCGTATTTGAGGTTACCGGATTCTCCACGTATAAAGTGGTAGAAAACCTGCCTGCAGCAGTAAGCATATCACCCTTATCGATACTATTCGACCAAGTGGATAGGAATACAGATGCAAATCTTACAATAACCGTTACCAATACCGGAACCTCTGCTTCCTTAACCGGCTTAAAAGCAGAATTAACCGGGGTCAGCACCAAGTACAATGCCCAGCTAAGTGCCTTGCCTACCACTTTAGCGCCAGGAGCAAGTGCTACCCTTATTCTCAAAATAACCGTTCCCAAAGATGAGATTTCGGGCAGCCACAGCATAGGTACTTTAAAAGTGATCAGCAACGAGGCAAATAATTCAGCAACCATCTCTCTTAATCCGAAGAGTTTCCTAGACATCACCAAAGTAGAGATAAACGGCGACGAAGATGGTGACTTGGAGGTTGACAAGGTCAACGATATCGAAGTAACCATCGAAAACAAATATTCCAAAGATATGGAAGATGTTACCATAACCGTTACTATTCTAGATGTGGACGGAGATGACTTAGAAGAAGAGTCTGAATCGTTTGACCTGGATCAGGGAGATGATGATACTGTAACCCTCTCGTTTGACCTGAGCAAAGAGGAATTAGACGAAGATGAGTATTCCATACAAATTGAGGCGGAAGGAGACGGAGCTGATGGCAGCACCCACAAGACCCTAAAAAACATGGTCCTGAAGGTTAAGCGGGAGAAGCATGATATCACCATTACCAAAGCCGTGCTTAGCTCGGAAACGCTGCAGTGTCCCTCACAGACCACTCTTAGTGTGGACATTAAGAATTATGGAAAGAGCAACGAGCACGATCTAGAAATAAATGTAAAAAACACCGCGTTAGGATTGAGCCTAAGCAAAGCTAACATCGACTTAGATAAGTATTCAGGTGATGACCATGAATATGACACCACTTTTATCATCAACGCAGAAAAAGCCACTGCCGGCACTTATCCTATTATTGTGGAGCTCTATCGCGAAGGAGAAGTAGAGGACAGTGTTACGATAAATTTGGTGATTGCAGAGAGCTGCTCTCTCACTACCACCAAGGCCCTGAGCGAAAACACGGAAGTATTAGCACAACAATTGCAGCAACAACTAGAACAACAGTTATCCGCTAAAAAAATGGCTGAGCAGAAAACGGCAATTACCACCACACCAACTACAACAATTTCTTTCCGTGATACACCCACTTACACGTTGTTGTTAGGTACTTTAGTAATGTTAATCATCATTGCCCTCTTATTAGGGATAGCTTTGTTGGCCAGGGGGAGGAGATAAATAGTTCTATTTTCTTTTTTTTGTAACTTTTATTTCTTTTACTAACTGATGGAATAGCTCTGTTTTTTTCCAAATATCCTTTAAGCGGCTGTTTATATGATTCACTAGCCAATTCATTTCTCCAGAAAAAAGCAATTTATTATCTAAGTAAAGGGGTAAGTCCAAGAACTCGCTTCCACGGATTTCTATGATTATCTTCTTACTAACGCTTAAAATACAGCTTTTCTTGTACAATCTGCGGGCTTTTTGCAGCAGTAGATTAGCACTTTCTAAGTCTTTACAGCACACGTGCAGGATAAAATCCTCTAATCTTAACCATACCAAACCGGAAGCGTTACTCCTAAGGAACTCTTCATCAATCAAATCGTGGCTGACTTTAAGCCATTCCGTTTCGTTCTTTTTTCCAGAACCGCGCCAGAGATAAACTCGCCCAGAACAGCTCGAAGTAGTGTAGTAATCACGTTTAGAGTTAATCACATTCAGAAGAGAGGCTATTCTCTCATCAATGTATCCTTTCTTAGACTTATCCAGCTTAGCCAGGAAAGTTTTTTTATCGTTAGGGAAGTTGGACATACGCTCCAAAACAAACGCCTTATTAAAATAATTTTCTTAAGAGATTAGCACAAATAAAAATAATTTACTTTTCCTTATCTAACCTATAGCATTTACATTCTAGTTCTATTCCTTCTATGGAAAGATAATTATAGTTTCCTCCGGCTTCTTTACGGGACGAATAAGAGCTTACTTCTTGCTCATGTTTCTCCTGCAGTTTCTTATCGTGCATATATACCCCTCCGAATATGGCTGCCCCCATCAACAAACCACAGCCTATACTAACAGCCCAACCAAACCAACCTTTATGCAATAATCTTCCTTGATACCATTTTTCTGTCAGGGTAAAACCTCGTTCCAAGAGAAGCTTGGGGTCCACTTTCTGTAACAATCTTCCTTGATACCATTTTTCGGTCTTCTGCTCTAGGTCTTCCATGGGAAAAGAGAAAATAAAGAAATATTTAAGATTTTCTAGCCAGAAATCCCGTTCACTCAACCTGCTTTGTGGTTGAGTGGGCGGACGCACTTTAGTGCGGGGATGAATGGCGTGATCTATTTCTAATTGTAGCTCATATGCT
>JACRPJ010000003.1 GCA_016213985.1 Candidatus Woesearchaeota archaeon | reverse complement strand
GAATGGCATTTGGATATTTACCAAGCTTATAACAATTTAATGAAGTCAGAAAACGGAAAAACACCGATGATTTTAGAGGGTAAAACCTCTAAAATTTGGCGTTGGGAGGATTTCTTTATGTATCATTAACTGCCCAATGCCAATTTTTACCGAACATGTACGTTTTTACTTAGAATAAGAGAGAAGACTAGGAATCAGTTTTCCCTCTGCTGCTCTTAGATGTTGATGATAAGTGGCCAAAGAAACTTTCATCAGTTTAGCTAATTTTCTCAAATCAATACTTTTCTGACGTTTATAATAACCTTCATTTATCGCTAACTCCATCGCTTCCTTTTGCTTTTCTGTTAGATTCGGCATCAATCTGGGAAAGAAAATTTCATCTAACTTCACTTGATGAAACTTAAGCAATTTGAACTGTTTAATGTCCTTTTTCACGCCATTGACAAACCTGGCAACTTCTTCTTTCTTCCATGAACCGGTTTCCCATGTCTCATAACCCTCTTCATCCATCAGCACTGGCTTAATAAAAATTAATTTTGGAGTGTAAAATTTCACTGCTTTTATCTCTGCTTTCTCCAAAAGGAAAAAGATTCGTCCTTTCCGTTCCAATTTAGAGACATTTTTGTCTTTCTTCAAATCATTAATAAAAGCATTTAAGTTTTTTTCTTTTCCAGCCATATAACTTAAAGAAGAACTGATCACTTTTCCCTTATCTTTAAAGACTGAAAAAACGAGTGACTGTAAAGTAACTTTAAATTTTTTGCACCTATTCCCAAGAATACAATCATGCTTATATTTTATCTTAGCTATCCACATAGCAAACATGTATGTACTCTTTCTATTTATATTTTGCTCCCTCTAATCTGGAAAAGGTTTAATAAGTTTCTCTTTCTTTGAGGTAGTTATGGGTCTGCAATTCAAAGATTTAATCGTAAAAAAAGAGATTTCCATTCAAGATCTTAATGGTAAGGTTCTAGCGATAGATTCCATGAACCTGTTATACCAATTTCTTACCACTATCCGAGCTCCGGACGGCTCGGCTTTAACTGATAAGCACGGAAGGGTAACCTCTCATCTAATCGGTTTATTCTATCGTGCTACTTCACTGATGGAAGAAGGTCTTAAACTGGTATTTGTGTTTGATGGCAAGGCTCCGGAGATTAAGCTAAAGACATGGGAGAAGAGAGCCCAAATCAAGGTAGAAGCTTCTCTTAAATTAAAAGAAGCAAAAGAAATAGAGGATATAGAAGCAATGCGTAAATACGCTTCTAGGGCAGCGGTTCTTACCTCAGAAATGCGGGAAGAAGCGAGGAAATTGATTACTGCTTTAGGCTGTCCGATCGTTCAAGCTCCTTCGGAAGGAGAGGCTCAAACTGCCGCAATGGTAAAGCAAGGAAGGGCCTATGCTTCTGTTTCTCAGGATTATGACAATCTGATTTTTGGCTGTCCATTATTGGTAAGAAATCTTTCTATCGAGGGAAGGAGGAAGCGAACCGGGAAGTTTGCCTACGAAAAAGTAAGTCCGGAAGTAATCTCCCTTTCGGAAGTCTTGGCTAACCTCAAGTTGGATTTGGATCAATTAATCGTGTTGGCCATTTTGGTAGGCACGGATTATAATCCAGGAGGCATGAAAGGCATTGGGCCAAAAACTGCTTTAAAACTGTTAAAAGAGCACGGACATAAATTTGAGGAGATCTTTAGACGCGTGGAGTGGGAAAAGCAGTATGCTGATTTGCCTTGGAAGGAAATTTTTGACACAATAAAGCATATTCCGGTGACAGACGAATATAAGTTGGAATGGAAAGAAGTAAATGAGAAAGAAGTTCTGAGGTTATTGGTAGAGAAGCATGATTTCGGTGAAGAGAGAGTAAAAGTGAAGTTAGATAAATTAATCAGAGAGAAGCAAACCCCCGCTCAGAAAGGATTAAGCCACTTTTTCTGAAAATAAGAAAAAATTACCTTCTCCATAGTTTTCATCCCTTTCTCCTAGGAAGCGACTTTATTTTAGTAGTTTATGGTAAGGGAAAGCTTTTTAATCTTTATCTTTGTTCTTCCATTTATGCTTGCCGCTTCCACAGAATTGAAGAATGCCCAGAAAGTAAGAGAGTACCTAATTAGGAATCATTTGATTGATCCAAATTATTTCCCTGTGAAAGAGTTGGGTGAAATGTATTTCCCATTGATTAAGAAGACTAGGGTGCCGGGAGCAAAAGTAGTTGAGGTTAGGTTTTCTTTTCCTCTAAAATTCAGGCCGCCTACTATCAAAGAGTTGCTAAAAAGGAAATTGACTAAAAAGGAAATGGCGCTTATCCCTAAATCCCAAGAGATTATTGGTAAAATTATGATTTTAGAAATACCGGAAGAATTACAGCATAAAGATAAAATAATCGCTGAAGCATACCTTCTATCAAACAAAAATATTGAAACCGTTGTTAAGAAAGATGAACTTCATTCTGGTATATATCGTACACGAAAAGTAAAAGTATTAGCCGGGAAGGACCAAAAGGAAACTATTCATACAGAAAATGGGGTGAAGATGTGGGTGAATTTGGAGGAAACTTACTTCTCCGCAAGATTAGCTCACGAACGCTTAAGGATTGCGCAGCAGGTAAAATCCGGGGAAGAAGTCCTGGTAATGTTTTCTGGCGTAGCTCCTTATCAGTTGGTTTTGGCTGAGAATTCCCCAGCTAAGATGATTTATGGTATTGAAATTAATCCTTTTGCTCATCAATTAGCCCTAAAAAATATTGCTCTGAATAATTTCCAGCATAAAGTGATCGTTTATGAAGGAGAGGTACGCTCTTTGGTTCCAAAATTATTATCTAAGAAGCGATTTGATCGCATTATCATGCCTCTCCCTAAGACTGGAGGGGAATTCTTAGATATGGCTCTGTTGGTAGCTAAGAAAGGAACGCTTATTCATCTATATGCATTCTTGGGGGAAGGAGAAATTGAGTCAGAAAAGAAGAAGATTAAGAATAGGTGTGTAAAATTAATGTGTCCAGTAAAGATATTGCGAGCAGTAAAGTGTGGGCAGTTTAGTCCAAGAGTGTTTAGAGTGTGCTTTGATCTAAAGATAGAAAATAGAGGTTATTCAAAGTCCTCAATAATAAACGAAAAACAATGAATAAGAAATAAAAGGAATTGATACTTACTCTTCTTGCTCTTCTTCTTGAGATTCTTCTTCCTGCTCTTCTGCTTCCCCTTCTTTCTCCTGTCCTGATTCTCCTTGAGGAGCAGCTCCGCTTTCCGAAGCCTTCTTTACCAACTGGACATTCTCAGCTTTTAATCCTCGGTCGCCTTCAGCACTGTCAAAGGAAACAATGTCGTTATCTCTAATAAAAGTTCCTTTGGCTAGTCCAGTGAAGTGGACAAAGTAATCCTTTCCGTCTTCTCCACTAATAAAACCAAACCCTTTCTTACGGTTAAAAAACTTTACCGTTCCTTGCATTTTACTTTCCTCCATTTTAAACCAACTTCAAGAGGAAAGAGGTACTTAGATACTCTTCATAGATACTTTTCATATACTATATCGATGCTCTCAGTACTCTTCACTCTGAGCATTGGCTTACTTTGGACTCAAAATAGGCTCATTTTATATAAATGTTACGAATAATTTTAGAAAAATTAATAATCTACGTTAAAATGATGATTTTAAACCGGTGGAAAGCGCAATGAAGTTAGTGAACACCCACTGAGCTTCGGCAATGATGAACGGATGTAACTTACTAGCGCCCATAATTGCGTAGATTAGCACTAACGGATACATTAAATCTTGCCATGAAATTCACCAAATACGCCCAATCCTGTGTATTAATAGAAACTAGGGATCTGCACATCTTAGTAGATCCAGGAAATCTAAATTTTGAAGCCTCTTTGCTAGATAAATGGAGTAATATCCATTTGATTTTAGTGACCCACAAACATCAGGACCATTGTTTGCAGGATGCAGTTAAATACCTACTCGGAAAAGGCGCAGTCTTATTCTCAAGCAAGGAAGTTGCTCTTGCTTACCCGGAACTAAAAGTGCATCTCCTCAAAGAGGGGGATGCACTCAGCTATAAAGGGGTAAAGATTGAAGCGGTTAAGGCTGTGCATGGGTATATCCCTGCTTTGAAAGGAAAAGAAATAGGAGAAAACCTAGGGTATATTATTAGTGATGGAAATAAAAAAGCATACTTTACCGGCGATACTATAGGCTTTCCTAACGAGTGCAGATGTGATATAATCTTTTTACCCGTATGTAATCATGGGTTGGTCTTTGGTCCATCTGAAGCGGTCCTGTTTGCCAAAGAAACCGGAGCAGGTTTAGCCGTGCCAGTACATTATGATAATCCAAAGTATCCTACTGATTTAAAGTTAGTGAAGGAAGAATTTGAACAACAGGGGTTGAAGTGCAAAGTTATGAAGATTAAAGAGAGTATTGAATTGTGATCATCCAAACAATTTTTTATACTCTTTGTCCTCCTCGGACTTTACTTTTTTGCTTGCTTTAATGAAGTCTTCTTGGGTAACGTAACTGCGATTGTTCCGAATGGCAAAGTAACCTGCTTCAGTGCATACTGCCCGGATATCTGCTCCGCTGAAATCCGTCATCTTCTTGGTTAGCTGCTTAGCCCTGACTTTCTTTAAGTTCATGTTTTTGCTGTGCACTTTAAAGATTTCCAGCCTTCCTTTTTCATTCGGCAGTCCTACTTCAATAAGTCGATCTAATCTACCCGGTCTTAGCACGGCCTTATCTAGAATATCAATCCTATTTGTAGCACCAACGACTTTGACTTTGTCTAGGGGCCTAAACCCATCCAATTCTGCCAATAATTGCATGAAAGTTCTATTTACTTCTCTTTCTCCGGAAGTGCCCGTTTCCATTCGGGTAGCAGCTACGGCGTCGATTTCATCGATAAATACGATTGATGGCACTCTTCTTCTGGCCAATTCGAATATTTCTTTAACTAGTTTAGCTCCTTCTCCAATAAATTTCTGCACTAATTCCGAGCCCACTATTTCAATGAAGGTAGCGTTAGTGCTGCTAGCAGCCGCTTTTGCCAGCAAAGTCTTACCCGTTCCTGGAGGACCATATAGTAGTATGCCCTTGGGCGGCTTGATTCCAATTTTTTCAAATAATTCGGGTTTCTTCAGCGGAAGCTCAATTACTTCTTTAACCTCCCTTATTTCTTCCTTGAGGCCCCCAATGTCGTCCCATTTTTCTTTTGGCTTATCGATGATGACAAACTTCTCTACCTCATAGTTGTCGTTGAAGTCTATCTTATCTATTATATTTACCGACTTTTGGTCCACTAAAACTGCATCTCCGGCTTTAAGGTTCTTTACCTCTTTGGAGATATGGCTATAGAACTTATTTCCGTTGGTGAGTTTTATTACTGCTTTGTTTTCTTTGACGGTGGCAACCTCAGCAACCAATAAAGCCGGTTTCTTTAGATGGTTTAGCTCATTGCTTACATTGTTGAACATCTCTCTAAGTGTGGTGCTTTCTTCTTCCAGTCGTTTTACCTTAGAACTTAGGAACCGATTTTCCTCTTTTAATTTCAGAAGGGATTCGTTTGACACTACTTCTTCTTCCTCAGGAGGAGTGTTAGTTGTATTAATCACTTCTAATTGCTCGGAGAAAGTTTTCTTTGCGCTCTCGTCTCTGCTCATAGTAGTGGTTATTCTCGTGGTGTTTTTAAAGATTATGGGAAAAGCAGTCGTTTTTCTAGTGTTTTCGAAAATTGTGATTATGTGTGTAACTTCTCCAGATGGGCATATTTTCATTTATGTTAACTTTTTGCATGTTTTTTTTCTCGTCGGGAAAATCAAATTATTTTTTAAAAATGTCTATGAAAAGAAAATATTTAAAAAGGAGTTAGTCTTTCCTTTCCTAATAAGAACAAAGAGGTGCTGATTA
Organism: Candidatus Woesearchaeota archaeon; assembly: GCA_016213985.1. Taxonomy (GTDB): domain Archaea; phylum Nanobdellota; class Nanobdellia; order Woesearchaeales; family GW2011-AR9; genus JACRPH01. The sequence continues at coordinate 2,220 of JACRPJ010000003.1, read as the reverse complement.
TGGCAAAGAAAAAAGCTAAGAAAAAGAAGAAGAGATAAATTTTCTTTTTCTTTTTTTTATTTTATTACTTGTTTCTTAAATTTGGTTTTTTAAGTTGACGATTACACTAGTGGTCAAATATGATTTTCTATTGAAATAAACCTATCATCCCATTAACCATCATTTTTATTCTCTCAGCGAAAGTGTCTCCAATGCCTTTAACAAATATTTCTCGGCTATTTGAATAACTTTTTCCGCTTTGGTCTTTCCAGCTCATGGTTAACTCATACCGGTTGTTTTTACTGATACGATCACCGCGCACTTCCATGGAGAGATTTTGGGGCTCTTTTAGTTCCTCAAGGAAAATGCTTTGTTCAACTCCCCCTCCTTTTATTGTTATTTCTATGTTTTTTGGATTACTAAACGAGGTTTTGTTTATGATAAGGTTTATTTTGAAATTGTCACCAAAGTGTATGGATTCTGGATAGAGAGAGTTTGCTTTTATTTTGGGTGCGTCCATAACTGCATAATCAAAAGCTACCTTTTTGTCTATCAGCTGGTTTTCAGCACTAGCTATAAGTTTATTCCATCCTACTTTGTTGGTTTTTGGTTTTATTTTGGTGCTGTACTGCTGGTTAATGGGCAAGTCTACTGTTTCACATATACCCCCAACACAAAAGTTGACTTGGTTTAGGTTAGAATTTCCGCTATTTTTAAGAGTACAATTTATTTCTTTGCTTTCATTAAGAAAAAGTTCTTTGGGTAGCTTACAGGAGATAGATACTCTCCGGGAGTAACTTTTGTCTTCATTGGTTACGATTAGCTGTCGGACGTCATTCTCGGAGTAGTGGGGAGAATGAAGCTGTACTTTGAATTCATCTGCGACAGAAACGTTTTTCTCAGAATAAATAACGGCTGGAAAAGTGTACCAATAGTTCGGGTTTAAGTGGTCTGATACTCTGATGATCCAGTAAGTTTCTTTTACTTCCTTAGGTCCGAGAAGGATGGTTCTCTTATTTCGGCCGAGAATTCCAATTTCTTTAGGAGCAGCCAATTGCAAGGTAGTAGCTACATAGTAACCTCCAGTGTTTTTAGCTATTCCTTTGATTAGGTTATAACTTCCTAAATCTACTTCCTTGCTTAGGATGTCTTGTTCTAGAAGTATTTCTTCGGGATGTTCAGTGCCTTGAGAGACTACATTCACTTTGATATTTATGCTTCCAGCGTTTAAAGTTACTTTGTCAGCTAGCCATTCATATTTAACGGATGGTTCGGTGGGATCGGTGCTGTGATGGAGTTTTATGTGGGTCACGTCTATATAACCATACTCTCCGAAAGTAGGATCAAAGCTAACCCAACCTATCTCCGGAAAGTAAACTTCTGCCCATCCATGAGGTTGCCATTTGTCTACGAATAGTTCAGAGTTGGTGTAAGATATTCCAGAAATAAATCTTATTTTCTAATACCCAGCTAGCTTTTTGAGACGATTTTGCAGTTAAAGTGTTTAGGTCGTACTTAACATTCTCCTCCACCCAGCTGGCGAGTTTAAATACCACTTTAAAAGCATCGTTCTCTCCTTCCGCTAATTTTGTAGCTTGGGCAATAATCTTTGGATAATCAGAATCTATGTTTTGGGTGGGAGGAAGGTATTGTTCTACTCCCAAGGTGTTTTCCAGCGGAAAGGGGACTTTGAATTGTACTTTAGCCCGTTCGTCGGTGGTCTTGATTCTCGCCGAGTAGCCGAATCCCTTTTTTTCTAGTTCAGGGTTGCTCCAGGTGTAAGCTATTTTATTGTTGCTTATTTCCCCTTTTTGACCATCAATATCCAGTATTTTCTGCCGATAGCTCTCCTCAGGGTAGAGCAGCAGCTCGGCGCTGACTTCCTTAGCTGAAGCAGAACTGGTTTCTGGGAGTAAAGTAAGTTCTCCATTAATGGTTAGTTGTAGTTCTAATGAGTCGCTGAGGTAGAGATTACTGGGATTGTCGGAAAGAGCGGGTTTTGATAAAATAAATATTACTACTAGCAGTAAAAGCAGTTGCCTAAAAATCATTAGGCAGTGGAATAAGAAGCACAAATATAAATTTAACTACTCATTTAGATAAGAGAGCCTGTTGAGCCAAAAACCTTATATAAGTGGGTAGTGCTTTTAGCTTCATGGAGAGGGGGATAGCTCTATTGTCGGGTGGGATTGATAGTCCAATTGCGATACATCTAATGCAGCCTTACTTAGAAATCATTGC
>JACRPJ010000002.1 GCA_016213985.1 Candidatus Woesearchaeota archaeon | reverse complement strand
TTGTGTAACATCAGCTATAACTCTACTACAGGAATACTCCTTGCCAATGTCAGCAGTTTTAGCAATTATACGACTACCAATGTGGATATTGCTGCTCCAATTATTAGCTTGCTCACTCCAGACAATAACGCCTGGAACAACAGCCCTGCACCAGGGTTTACTTTCAACTTTACTGATGATTCCTCGCCAAATGCTTCCTGTACTTTATATCTAAACGGAACAGCTCGCGGCACTAATGGAACAGCAAATAATAACACCAACACTATAATAACTGCTAATACCAGCCTAACCAGTGGAGCAAGAGCGTGGTACATAAACTGCACCGATGCTTCCAACAACACCGGGCAGTCGGTAACCCGCACTTTAAATACGGATACAGTCAATCCTGAAATCAACAATATTACCATTAGCAACATCACTACCAGCAGTGCAACCTTTATTGTAAATGCCACTGATGCTGCTTCAGGAATGTCATCCTGCATCTATAACCTATCCAATAATGCCGGCAATGGAACATTAAATCTCAGTTCTGGGCTTTATACCAAAGGAGTAACAGGATTGAGCGCATCTACTTATTATAACTTGACCATAACCTGTACAGACAACGTGAGCAACACCAACACTTCCCTCGCTAATTTCACTACCAGTTCCACCTCAAGCAGTTCCTCTTCAGGTGGAGGGGGAAGGAGTAGAGAAACGATAACCATCGTACCAGAGACACCTAAAGCTAATGAAACACCTAAGCAAAAACTTCCTCCCAAACCAACCGCTCCTAAACCTGCTGAAGAGCCCGCATCGGTAACACCGGTTGAAGAAGCACTTAAGACTGAAGAAAAGGCAGCGCTAGCGGGTCAGGCAATTGGATTACGACTCGAGCCCATTATAATAAACTTCCACTGGCTTTGGGTAGCTATCATCACTCTATCTCTTCTGACCATTACCGGTTTTGCGGCCAGGATCTACTATATACACATGGCTAGACCAAGACGGGCTATCCTCTACCACCCCAGCTAAATAACATTACTATTGAGCTATCAAAACTGGACCAGGAGCAACGCAAGAAGAAAGTAAAAATTGTTTCAGTCCTCCCGGTTACCCATGGTCATGCCGATGCCCTGGGAAAAGAAGAAAAGAAACATATACTTACAGAATTAAGTTACATTAAAAGCGTGCTCAGAAAGAGCATCGGAAATCCCTACCTGTTGTTAAAGAAAATACTTCCCCGGCCCAAGAGCAGAGAACAACTCCAGGCGGAAGAGCAGGCACAGAAAGAAGTGGTTAAAATTTGCAAAAAGATAGAAAGAGAACCTCCATTCCCAAACAATGAACTATACCTGATTGAACAAGAGATAACTACATTAAACAAAGAATTAAAAAGCTAAATGGTTAATATGGTTAAGGCCATGAAAAAAGAAAATGCCTTACTGAGCAACTATAATCTTACACGCGCAGGGCAACTTCTTAGCTGCTCTTTCTAGAGCCTCTCGACCCAATTTAACATTAGCCTGATCCAATCTAACCTCAATCAAAACCTGCCCCTCCCTAACCCGGGCAGCTGAACTTACGCTCTTGCCATACGAACGAGCCATACCCGTACTTAAACGGTCAGCACCTGCTCCCGAAGCCAGAGAATGCTCTCTCAACACATGAAAAGGATAAACTCTCATCTTGAAGAAATAATTACCTCCTAGGGTTTTCTCCAGGATTCTATTAGATGACATTCTTGCCGATTCCAAAGCATTATGGCGTATATTCATTGATCTGCACGCAGTAAGCACCAAAGTGGTGTCAAAGCCTTTCTTTGAATCTCCCATCTCAAACTTAGTTAATTTAAGGTGGGGGAACCCTCCTCTTACATAGTTCTTGTAAGTATACTTGCTAATCCTAGTATAGGGCCGCTCCAACCTTTGGTAGGCAACAAATTTTCTTAATCGGGCCATTCCTAATCAAAAATAAAGCTTATTTATAAAGATTTTGCGGGCTCTTTTGCGGTTAAATTTGCCTACAAATAAACCACTTACAGTTTAACCTATTTCTCACGAAAGAAGACAAGAAGAAAAAGCCGTTAGGCTCTTGGGCAAACGAAAGAGAAAATAATTAGTTCCCAAAAAACTCAATTGAATTTTTATAAAACCAGTTAGTAACCAAAAAGTTTAAATAGCCATAAATGTTACTCTGTTCAATATGGCCAAAAAACTAAAGAGTGTACCTTTATTAGAAGTTTCAGAAAGTTATAGAAGAATTTTATCCTATTTTTTTTCCTTTCCAGAGCACCCGATAGGTCTTAACGGTTTATCTAAGCAGATAGGCGCATCAAAAACATCAACTAAACTAGCGGTTAATCATTTAATAGAACAAGGATTCCTTAAAAAAGAAGAGGTAGGAAATGCTTGGAGATTATCTGCTAATCCTAAAGACCCATTTATTGCAACCAAAAAGATACCCTATAATTTACAATTAATTTATGAATCGGGCATTATCGGGGCAGTTTATAATAAAGTACCAAATGCACGAGCCATAATCCTTTTTGGAAGTTATCGTTGGGGCACAGATAATGAAAAAAGCGATATTGATATAGCTATAGAAGTTTTAGACAATAATGAGATGAGAATAGAAACACTAGGAATGATAAAGCAATTAGGATTTAGGAGAAATGTAACAGTCAATCTCCACATTTTCTCAAGAAATAAGATAGACTTAAATTTGTTCACTAATATAGCAAATGGTATCTTGCTAGATGGCTTGTTGGAGGTGCACCCATGATTACAAGACAAAAACATCCGGATAAAAAAAATGCAGCGAGTATTTTAGACGCTTCCTCAAAGCAAATGAAATACACTTTAACTCTCGAATCAAATGATAATTCTGCATTTAACATAATCAGAAATATTTATGAATGTTTTAGAATGTTAGGCGATGCGCTATTGATTACGCTGGGTATTGAATCAGAAGATCACTTAGCACCAATCCATGAACTTATGAAAATAAAAGTTGAAACGCCAAGGTCTATAACCTTAGTTGATCATCTTCGAAGAATGAGACATAATATAAACTATTATGGGTATACTCCTAAAAAAGAAGAAGCAGATGATGCAATTTCTTTAGCAAAAGCCTGTTTTGAACCTCTACTTAACGCAGTTAAAAAAGAAATTGAAAAAGACGAATCTTTTAAAAGAATGAAATAACAAAAAACAGACACTTGGTTTTCTCGCTTTAATTAATAGCCTGAGCCAGAAATCCATGCGCTTTAGTGTGTGAGATGAATGGCTCCGTAATTCTTTTCAATTATAAGTAGTATTCTAATTTACAAAAGATTTTTACAGAATAGAAATTGCCCCTTTAAATTCTAACAGCATCCCCTTTCCTGCTAAAATCAGGCTCCAGATAATTCTCCAGCCACGCATACAACACCGTCTGCACCAGAACTCTGCGGAAAGTAGTGGGAGCGCTGCGGAAAATTTGACTTTAAGGGAGCAATTTCCATTTTAATTACCTCCAATCAATACTTCCCTAAACCCATCTGTCCTTTTCTTTTTCCGGTTTTTTAAATCTCTCTATTTTAGCTAGCCGCTTACTCGCATTCAGCGCCATCGCGGCTTCTTCCGCGAGATAATCGAAATAGGTCCTGCCTTCTCCGCCGGAT
>JACRPJ010000097.1 GCA_016213985.1 Candidatus Woesearchaeota archaeon | reverse complement strand
GGACGGTAAGATTCCCCTTGAATGCATTTAGTAGTTCCCTGCAAATCTTTTTTATGGTCTCGATAGGGATGATAGAGACGCCAATTGCTTGAGTAATCCCCCCTACTTCTCCAGCAGTTACGGCAGTATGTCTAATTTTGTCTAGCAAGGAAGTCTTACCATGGTCGACATGTCCGAGGCAGGCACAAAGTGTTTTCCGTAAGGTCATAATTATAAATAATCAGATTAATTTTTAAAGTTATTCTATTTTTATTTGACTTCATGCCCCTCATCCAAGAGCATTCCATCAAACTTAATGCAGAGCTTCCACAAATAATATCCACAGGGATGGAAGTATTTTACAATCCAGTAATGACTTCTAATCGGAACATTTCAGTTTTACTCTTGAAGTGTTTAAAAAAAGAGCAAATGAATATTGCCGATCCACTCGCCGGATCAGGAGTTCGCTCTTTACGCTTTTTGAAAGAGTTGAACAGGGGGAAGATTAAACATCTGTATGTGAACGATTTTAAAGAAAATTTCATTTCCACGTTTAATGAAAATTTAAAGTTAAATAAACTAAAATTAGACAAAAACAAGTTATCTCTCTTCCAAAAAGATGCTAATCTCTTCTTCCAGGAGCAAATAGGCTTTGATTATATTGAACTTGACCCTTTTGGCTCTCCCAATCCCTTTCTAGCTTCAGCTGTAGCTAGGATTTCGCGTGGGGGAATAATTACGGTAACTGCTACTGATACTGCTGCATTAACTGGTACTTATCCTAAGGTTACCCAGCGCAAATATTGGGCGGTTCCGTTGAAGAATTATTTAATGCACGAAATTGGGCTGAGAATTCTAATCCGAAAAGTTCAACTGCAGGGAGTGCAGTTTGACAAGGCACTAATTCCAATATTGGCTTACCATAAAGACCATTATTTCCGAGTTTATTTCCGAAACGAGAAAGGTAAAGAAAAGTGTGACGAACTGATTAAACAGCACCAGTATTTCCTGTATTGCAATCGGTGTCTAAATTATAAGTGTTTGGCTTATAATAAAGAGAAATGTATCTGTGGGGCGGATTTTATCTTTGCCGGTCCGTTATGGGTAGGTAAATTGCAGGAAGAGGAACTGTTAGAGAAGATGTTAGAAAATAATCCTTTCCCGGAAGAGCAGAAATTTCTGGAGTTATTACTGGGAGAGTCAAAAATCCCCCAAGTGGGGTTCTATGATTTACATGAAATTGCCCGGAAACTTAAAGTAAATCCGCCAAAGATAGAAATTGCACTAAAAAAGTTGAGGGCGGTTAGGACACATTTCTCGACTACGGGCGTAAAGAGCGGGAAGAAAGGCTTTAACTTGAGAATATTATTCGATTAGTTCACAAATACGGCTTTTCCCACTCTTTTCCCGAATAAATAATCTTCAGCAGCTTTTTAATATCACTTTCTATCCATCCCCGATTCTTCCTGGCGTAATCCACGCACTCAGAGCCGATTTCAAGCAGCCTGCCCACTTCCCCTTCCGAGAAACTAATCTTTTCTTCCTGAGCCAAGTCATCCAATTCATAAATCTGGCTGGCAGTGCGGTAAAAAAGATAGTCGCTTTTTTGTGCTCCTGAGCCAAATTGTCTTCCTTTTTGAAATAGGCACTTCTTTCGTTTTATCTTTACTGCACCTTTTCTTCTAATTTCCACAAAATGTTGACCTACCACCCAGGGATTCTTACTTAATCCTAAAAAGTAAGCAACATCATGGGGAGTAAACTCTAAACCATAAACTCGTTCTACTGCCTGGCTTTTTTCTAGAGAAAGGGGACTTATTCTTTCCCTCGCTCCATAGAACGGCTCCAGTCCTTTGGACTTTAAGATTCTGCTGATAAGGGGAAACCAAATTCCTGTTCTCTCTTCCATTTCTTTCAGAGAAAGCTTTACATTTAAGTGCTCTGCCATTTCATAAACTTCAAAGAGAGTGAAGAGTTTTTCGAGAGGAGTACTGACATCTTTAGTCTTATACTTCTTTTCTTTTACTCCATTGTAATAATAATCCAAGGCTTTTCGACGATATTTCCAGCCGCCTTCCTCGGCTTTCTGGTAGGCTCTGGAAATTAGCACATTAGTTAAATCCTGACGGACTTGGCATAAATTTTCTTTTTTTTCTCTTTTCTCTGCCTTTCTTCTTTTCCTTTGCTCCATCCAGTAATCGTGCTGCCCGGTGGCATTAACATACTGTCTAACTCTCTCATTTGTAACTTTTCCGGCAGCCCCTATTTCTTCCAGCGTATCACCAGCAGTAATTCTTAGATCCATGGCGGGGTTTCTTTTTTGTGTGGGAACAAGATAAACTAACTGCTCGTCTTTAAGAATGCTAAGAAGGATTTCTTTTTCCAATCCGGTTCCTTCTTTGAGTTGATGGATGGTAATCGGGTCTTGAGCTAAAATGAATTCTAACACCACATTTCTCTGTTCTTTGGTATAACCTCCGCATTGTCCTTGCCTTTCCTGATAAGGTCCGTCTAAAACTATAGGCACAGAAACACAGTTGCGGTGCGATCTATCATAAAGTTCATGCTTTCTGAGAACATAATTGATTGCATCACGCCCGAGTCCAGTACGCCTCCTTATTTCCAGATTACTTGCGGTTTTATACCGGCGCACTGTTTTTAGAACAACTCTTTCGTCGTTTTTCATCACCCCTCCCTAAATTGTCGGCATTGGGCAGTTAATGATACATAAAGAAATCCTCCCAACACCAAATTTTAGAGGTTTTACCCTCTAAAATCATCGGTGTTTTTCCGTTTTCTGACTTCATTAAATTGTTATAAGCTTGGTAAATATCCAAATGCCATTC
>JACRPJ010000001.1 GCA_016213985.1 Candidatus Woesearchaeota archaeon | reverse complement strand
TAAGATGAGGAAAGAACACGAGGAGTTGATTAATGGTTATGCAGAAAAGCTTCCTCCTTCTGCCTTAGCAGAGATTAAAGAGACCGTCCCCGCAAATATCACTAAGGAAAGCTTGCTGAAAGTGATGGAGGAAGTAGGTGCAGCGTACGAATATGCCCGCGTTCATCCTGGTGAATGTGTAGGCCTAGTCAGTGCAGAAAGCATCGGCGAGCCAGGTACCCAAATGACCCTCAACACTTTCCATTTCGCCGGTGTATCTGAAATGAACGTTACTACCGGCTTGCCCAGAATAATTGAGGTATTTGATGCACGCAAGGATATCAGCACACCGATGATGGAGATATATTTAAATAGCCCATTTAACCGAGATATTGCTGCGGTGAAAAGATTTGCTGCTAAAATTAAAGAAACTGTGTTTCGTGAGCTGGTCTTGGAATATTCTATAAATATCTTTGATCAAACTTTTAAAGTAAAGTTCAACCAGGCCGTTCTTGGGGAATATGGGCTGTCTACCAAGGAACTGTTGAAGCTTCTCAAAGCCAAATTAAAGAGTTTTAGCGTGGAATGCACTGAAGAGGAGATGCTCTTCACCCACAAAGGAAAGCCGGAGGAAGTTAAGGAGATTTATACCCTAAAAGAAAAGATCGCTAACATAAAAATCAAAGGGGTTAAATGGATAAAACAGGTATTGCCAGTAAAGCGTGATGACGAATTTGTAATTTTGACTTCGGGAACCAATTTCAAAGAGATATTATCTATGGATGAAGTGGACAGCCATCGAACTACTTGTAATGATATTTATGAGATTTATAATGTATTAGGCATAGAAGCAGCTCGTCAGTCGATAATTAACGAGGTATACAAAGTAGTGGAAGCGCAGGGATTGAACATTAATATAAGACATGTAATGCTGGTTGCAGATATAATGTGTGCTAGTGGGGAGGTGAAAGGAGTGACTCGTTATGGGGTAGTAAGCGAAAAAGCCAGCGTGTTGGCTAGGGCCAGCTTTGAGACTCCAATTAAGCATTTGGTTAACGCTGCTCTGGAAGGAGAGATTGACCAGTTGTCATCGGTGGTGGAAAATGTTATGAGCAGCGTACAAGAAGGAAAAGCAGTTATCGGAGCAGAAAGAGTGATCAAAGGAACGCGTGGTGGCATGGTGCAAAAAATATTTTTAGCCAGTAATTGCCCACAAAAAATAAAAGATGACCTTGTGTATTATGCTAAGTTAACTTCTATACCAGTGATAGAGCTGAAATATAACAATGAAGAGATGGGAATACTCTGTAAGAAGAATTTTCTGGTTTCAGTGGCTGGGCTTACCAAGGTGTAGCTTGAGTAATGGAATAACTAGTGGCTAAACAAGATCGCTTGACCATGAGACTAAAATTAGAGCAGGAAACTTTGGGCTTGTCTTCGGTGCTGGAAAGGATAGCTAGAGTTAGGGTTAAAGACTGTTTTAAAGATGATAATAATAAGACCATTTATTTCATTGTAGAAGTGGGAGATCTGGGAAAAGCCATAGGTAAAGGAGGAGTCAACATCAGGGTCGTACAGCAAGAATTGGGAAGGAGAGTAAGGGTAGTTGAGTACAGGAATAATGTCTCTGATTTTGTGAAAAGCTTTATCTATCCGATATAGGTGCGTGAGATAATTCAAGAAGGAAATGTGGTATCAATTAGGGATGATAGTCGAAAAACAAAAAGTTTATTAATAGGAAGGAACGGCAGGAACTTGAAATTGCTCAGTCGAGCAGTAAAGCGATTTTTCAATATCGAAGAGGTTAAGGTTGTCTAGGTCGTGGGGTAGGTGAGCGCAAGCGAACATCTGTTCCATTTGGCAATGATAACTCCCAAAAATGATATGTCCAAGAAATCAATGGGATTGAAAGCAGCTAAGAAGCTGATGAAAAGAAGGTCACAGTTTAAGCTAATCAAAAGATCAAAGATGAAGAAAAGATTTGATCCTTTGAGCGGCGCTTCTCAAGCTAAAGCTATTGTGTTAGAGAAGATACAAGTAGAGGCAAAGCAGCCTAATTCAGCTATGCGTAAATGCGCCCGGGTACAGTTAGTGAAAAATGGTAAGCAGGTTACTGCGTTTATGCCTGGCGACGGAGCCCAAAAGCTTATCAACGAGCACGATGAAGTCATCGTAGAATGCATTGGGGGAAAAATGGGCCGAGCCATGGGAGACATACCTGGGGTGAGATGGCGAGTGATTAAAATCAATGATCAAAGTCTTGATGCGCTGTTGAAAGGTAAGATAGAAAAAGCGAGAAAGTGAAATGGTTGACATTAAATTTTTTGGTCGTTGGACGGCAGAAAAAGTGACTGTATCTGATTTTGGATTAGTTAACTATATTACTATTGCCCCAAAGATTGTTCCCAAAACCGGGGCAAGGTACGCAGGGAGTAAATTTCATAAGTCCGATACTTTTATTGTGGAAAGATTAGCTACAAAATTAATGAACACTGGACATAAAGGAAAGAAGCACTACCTGAGTTCTGGCCACAATTGTGGCAAGAAGTCACTGGCATTGAAGCTTGTAGAAAGTGCACTAGTTAAGTGTGAGCAAAGGCTCAAGCAGAACCCGCTAGTGGTTTTGGTAAAGGCAATAGAAAATGCTGCTCCACGTGAAGAAGTTATCGCTATCGAGTATGGAGGAGCCCGATACCCAAAAGCGGTAGACATCTCTCCCCAGCGTCGAATCGATCTCGCGCTGCGTTTTATGACCCAAGGGGCGTATACTAAATCATTCAATAAGAAAACTAAAATTGAGGATGCTCTGGCCGAAGAAATTATTGCTGCTTACCAATGCAGTGGCAAGAGTGCAGCCATTTCTAAGAAAAGGGACTTGGAGAGACAGGCGGTTAGCAGTAAGTAAGTTCTATAGTTAGTTTTTATTATTAAGTACTCTCGGGGGGGTAACAACATTTTAAAAATAGTAAAGGTTTGTTTCTCTCTTGATAGTAAAATACAACTAAGAGAACGAGGTGAACTGGTGAAGAAAATATATTGGTTTGGAATAGGCCTGTTAGTCCTGACCGCTGTGGTGGTGGTAGGATGCACGACAGGAGAGGCAATGGCTGGTGAAAGTGTTAAGATACAAACAACAAGGTCATGCCCAATATGCCCAGTAATTTGTACTGACTAAGATAAAGGAAACGATATTTTTATCAAAGGAACAACTAAAGGACCTCTTCCGAGCGGCGTTTATTTGGAATACACAGATAAATGCATATTAGCTAAAGATGAATTTAATGCAAAATTCTTTGAACTTAACAAAAATATTAACCCAACTGATATTGGTGTAGAAGAAGGTGTCTGTGGAAACGTCGTTGACGGTGAGATTAAAGAAATTGGTGTGATACTAGGAACGAATGTTATTCCCGGTCCGAATTGGCATAAGTGTGACAAGGGATGTAAGGATGGTGCATGTAGAAAGTAATTTTTTTCTTTAATTTTTCATTTGTTAAAGCAACTTTTTTAAATAATTACCTAGATCCATTAGGTTAATGATAATATTAGGCGTGGAGTTTACTGCCCATACATTTGGGGTAGGTGTGGTAACTGATAAAGGAGAAGTCCTGGCTAACATCATTGACAGCTACAGCACTCCTGAAGGGGGCATGATTCCAGATAAGCTAGCAGAGCATCATTTAAAAGTGGCTGAAGATGTGCTTAAAAAAGCATTTCAAGAAGCCAAAGTGTCCTGGAATCAGATTGAGTTTATAGCTTATTCTGCTGGTCCCGGGATTGATCCAGCGTTATGGGCAGGTTATAAAATAGTCAAAGAATGGAGTGCTAAATATGGTAAGAGACTAGTGGGAGTAAATCATTGCGCTGCTCTGCGCTGCTCATCTTAGTATTGGAAAAATCTGGAATAAGTTGACTGACCCTTGTTATTTGTATGTCTCGGGAGTAAATACCCAGATCGTAGTTTATGATGGAGGAAAGTATCGGGTAGTAGGAGAAACATTGGATATTGGTTTAGGAAATATGCTAGATAAGTTTGGTCGTTTATTGGGGTTGGGTTTTCCGGCCGGTCCGCAAATTGAAGAGCTAGCAAAGAAAGGGAAGTATGTGGAACTCCCTTACGTAGTCAAGGGGATGGATACCTCCTTTTCTGGAATCTTAACCAGAGTAAAACAACTCTATGAAAAAGGAATTTCTAAAGAGGACCTTTGTTATTCTGTCCAAGAAACTTGTTTTGCCATGCTTACCGAAGTAGTAGAAAGAGCCATTGCCCATACCGAGAAGAAAGAATTATTATTAGTTGGTGGAGTGGGGACAAATAAGCGTTTCTGTGAAATGCTGGAAATCATGTGTCAAGAACGCGGCTGTAAATTCTACAAAGTGCCCCTGAGCTTAGCCGGAGATCA
>JACRPJ010000091.1 GCA_016213985.1 Candidatus Woesearchaeota archaeon | reverse complement strand
GTATTTTGTTGGGGGTATAAGTGTGACTTTGCTGTTGTTGGCTTTGGTTGGATTCCTGATTAGCCTTCCAGGTCGCGAAGCGGTGTTGGCAGCGGTAAGTGGTGAGCCGCACAGCATGGTGTTTGATTCTCCTCCGGTGGGAAAGGAAGTGGCGGCGGAAGAAAAAAAGCCGGAAGTAAAATTCACCCCCGGTAAATATGTTGCCAGCAAGTCCAGCAATACTTACCATGAACCAAAATGCGATTGGGCCAAAAAGATTTATCCCGCTAGAAGGATATGGTTCAATACTTCTGGCGAGGCAAAAGAGAAAGGGTATAAAGCGCATAGTTGTGTGCAATAATTTCTACTTTCTCCAGTACCAAATGATTAGTCCGATTACACTGAGGGTAATGCAAGCATCGGCTAAATTGAATGCCGGCCAGAATTTAAAGTCAATAAAATCAATTACAAATCTTCTAAGTGCCCTATCTATTAAATTTCCAATTATTCCTCCCATAAATAGAGCAAAGAAAGCTTGAGGAAAAAGTTCTTGGGCAATTTTCCTATAGTTGAATAAAATTAGTAATGCCACAATGAATGAAATGGCGGTCAGAAGGAGTGCTTGATTTTTTAGTATTCCAAATCCTGCTCCGGTATTTCTAATCAAATGGATGGTTAGTAGGTTTAGATGGATAACGGGAGTGAAAGTCAGTATTAGATATTTTAATAGTTGATCGATAGCCACTATTCCAAGGGTAACTATAAAAAAGAATGATTCCCACTTATGTTTGGTTAGGAAGTCTACCATAGACGAGTCGGCTGTTTCGGTTCCGTAGCATTCCGCTCTAAATTAGAAATTCGTTGTTCTATGGAATTGAGCATTACTTTTAGCGTATCTAACTTACTGTTGATTAACTCTAATTCCCGGTCTCTGTCAGTGGAAAAAGTTGGAGGCGTAGTTGTTGCAGGAAATGGTGAGATCGACTTAGTGGAGGTTCTCCCAGAAAAGGATTCAGAGCCAGTAGCTTCAGAAAAGGGCGGTTCATTCATTCCCACGTCGGATTCTGGAGTTAAATCTTGCAGGAAATCACTTTTACCCATAATCTCACGGTCAGCAATCTCTTCAATACGATGATCATCTCTTTTCCAAAAAGCTAGTTTGTTGAAAAGGCCCATATCCAGAGGAATACCTGCAGAGTTTTAAAAGGTTTTCTTCTGGTTTAGAAAGTGACATCAGTTTTAAGCCAGTTCGCTTTCTAAAACGAGAAAAATTATAAGCAATTAAAACACTTTATGTCCATTACTTTTGTCTTTTTCTATTCTGCCATTAATTGGGGGCAAAAGCTTATAAATGTGAAAGTGAACATTTGGCATATGGCCAAAGAAATGTCCAAAGAAGAGAAGATAGGTTTCCATAAAGGGTCTTTAGCCACTTTAACCAAAGAAAGGGAAGAATTGATGCGCATTTTGCAGATAGTAGAACAGTTAATGCAGATGCATATTAAAGAATTAAAAGGGCTGGGTGTAGATTTGATAGCTCAGGCTAAGGAGATGAAAGCTGCTGAAACCAAAAAATTAAAAGGAAAGAAACCTATTGAAGACGTGTTAAGGTAAAAAGAAAGTATGAACCCAAGATTACTTTTTTCTGTTTTATTTAGTTTGTTTTTGGGTTAGCAACGCTGCCAATAAAAATAAAATTACTGCAAATACGATTACTATTCCTGCAGTTAGCCAGGCGATGTATCTCCATTCCCCTAGTAATGATTCGTTGCTTATACTTTCGGGGTTAGATGGAGTTAAATTTAAAGGTTCTAACACCACTTCAGGGGTGGTGGTGCTCTTCACTGAAGGTATTAGGTAGTTACTAGCATCTTCAGGAGTACTTTTCTCGTTTAATAGGTTGTATATCTTATCTTTTAGTTTGTCAATATCATCTTTTAAGTCCTCTAACTCGTCTAGCATATTTTTATGGTCTCCCGGCGCACTTTTTACTTCTTTGATTAAGTCTTTAATGTCATCCCTCAATTTATCTAGATCGTCATCAAGATCATTCAATTTCTCTTTATATTTGTCGACTTTTTTGTCATTTCCTTCTTCTTGGGCATCTTTGTATTTATCTTTATATTCAGAATATTCGTCTTCATAGTTGCTGAGCTGCTCGCTTAGCTCTTTGTACTTAGTAGCATAGGTATCTTCAGTGTTGTTTTGGGGAGGGTAGGGAGTAACATCGCAGGCGTCTCCAATTCCATCTCCGTCACTGTCTTTCTGATCGGAGTTAGCATTATTTAGACAATTATCTTTGGTATTGTCCACCCCATCATGGTCTGCATCATTTTCGTATTGGACAATATAGTTGTTGACTTTTTCTGTTAGTGCTTTGATAGAAGCTAGTTCTTGCTCAAGAGTACCTATAGCTTTAGTAAATTCCGCCACTAACTCTTGGTCGTGAGTGGACTCCGCATCTTTCTTGTGAGACTCAGCTGCTACTACATCTTTGTTAATACTAGACTCTAACTCCTGCAGCGATGCTTTGACCTCCGATATCTTAGAGTCACTGCTTCCCTGGTCGTTGATTATTTTAGTGAGAAAAGCTCCCAGTTCGGTAATCTTACTTTCATAATAATTTATACGGTTGTTAAGCATGTCTAACTGTTCATTTAATCCTTGGATAATTTTCTGCTGAATGTATATTTCTAGTTCTTCTGTTACTGTTTTTGCTTTTTTGTTCAGTTCGTCTAATTCAAGCAACACTAACTGATAAACGATCCCTTCCCAGTAGTTATTTGTTTCCATGCTAGTAGTAAGTTTGTGCTCTATCTCTTTTTGGAAGCTAGCAATCTTATCAGTCTCTTGTTTTAGGAAATGCTGGATTTTTTCAGCTGGCACCGTACCTAAATCATAGTAGACAACTTTATCGGCTTTGTCTTCCAGCTGGGCTATGTTACTCTTAATCTCCTCTAGTTGGGCGTTAATCTGCTCGGGAGTGAGAGGAAGGTCCATTTTGGTTATGGGCTTATTGGCCTTTTCTGCGGTGTCTATTAATGGATTCTGGGCGTTAACCTGGAAAACTTTTTTGGAAGTGACCGAATCACCCAAGCTTCCTGGAACTATAAGTCCTACTAGCAAAACTCCCATTAGAATAATTAGTAATATTTTATTTATCATTTTGTGGTCTTTTGGTTCAGTTTCTACTAAATAATAGTTACATATTTATAAATGTTTCGTTAAAGTGGTGGTTGGTTGCAATATACTCGAAGCATTAAATTATACTCGACTACGGTCTCCTAATATCAAATGCGTTTGATATATCGAACAAGTAATGCTTCTCGTAATAGTAAAAGCACACTATTAATGTTCGAATATTTGATGCTTTTACTATATTACTTGGTAGCTCGCTTTTCCTTCTGTTGGAAATAAGTTTCATATAATTGTCTTGCAATTTTCCAGCAATCTGGATAACCCGGTTCGTCTTTACTACAATCTAGACAATATCTATAGTATGTAACATTAATTTTAGCAAGTTTTAAATAGTAGTTCTTTTTTATTATTGGTGAGGTGATAGTTATGTTTGTTACTAAAGGAAATGGGTTTCTGCCAAATGTTTCGC
>JACRPJ010000099.1 GCA_016213985.1 Candidatus Woesearchaeota archaeon | reverse complement strand
TTTAAGTTTTTTAATTGCTTCTTTACCTTTTTCCGTAAGATAATTTTTGCTTCCCCATCCGCCCTTCTCTAGTGATGTTTCGGTTAACTGTTCCAGATCATTTAAAGTTATTTCTCCTTTATCTTTGTAGATATCCAATAAAGTCGCGGCGTGGCTAATATTTATCTTATCTTTGGCTACATAATCCTTAACTCTTACGTGCTTAAGGATATCGTCTATATGCACTTCCTCCAAATGGCTATGCCGCAGAGGAGCTAATTCATGTCGTTGTTTTTTAATTAATTCGTCTCTTATCCCTTCATGTTGCTTTAAAGTGTACTTATGTTTTGCTTCTCTCATTATTCGCTTAAGTTCTCCTCTGGTAACCCCATAGTATCGTTTTAACATCAAATCCTGCTCTAGTTCTTCTTTAGGTTTTTCCTTATATCCCAATGCTTTGGTCGCATGTGAGAGGTAATGATCCATCATCTTCTCCAGCATGGCATCTTGATTTTTAACTTCTTTAAGCATGTCATAATCAATCTGGCCGGTTTTAGAATCTTTAACTGCTTCCAAGCCTTTGAGATAAGCTTCTGAATGCACTGCTTCAGTAGTGCTAATCAATTGGTCCACTTTCACATCTTTATCGTAGAATTCTTTAATGTGCTTAGGTAATTCTTTCTTCTCTTTTGCCATGAGCTATGGAGAAATGAAGTATGATATAAATATTTTGATTTTTTATACTACTATTGTGACTACTAATAAATAATAAAAATAACACAAAGTTTATAAAGTGTCTTTGTTCTTAGAGTTTCATGCGCTTAGGCATTATCTCAGACATTCATCAGCAGCCCCAGAACATAGCGGTTGCATTAGAGCATTTCTTAGTTGAGAGAGTAGATTTACTTGTTGGCGCAGGCGATATTTCTAACAGCTACAAAAGCTTACAGCAAGTTGTTGGTACTATTGCCAGTGTGGGTATACCCGCTGTACTATTTCCCGGAAGCCATGGGAAACTGATGGCTTGGCAGAATGTATTTCAGGAAGTGCCAGATCAGGTAGTAGATGGCTTACAGCACAGAAAATTGCCTTTAGATGGATTTGACTTAGTTGTCATGCCTGGCTCAGAATTTTTCGCAGGGGGAGAGGTTGTCTTAACTGATGACGGTAATTCCAGAATTGAACAGGGTAGATACTTTAGTTCTGTTAATGACTTAGAATGGTTAGTGGACGATCCCAGTAAAACGGTTATCGCTTGCCATAATCCTCCTTTGTTTAGAACAGATCAGGCAGTAGACTATGCTTTCTTAGGAGGAAAAAACGCCGAAATACTGCCAGGGTACGATGCTACTTACTATAACCTCATCTTGAATGATGAGGAGAAGTTTCCTGTTCGTAGAGAAAATAGAGGATATCAGCCATTTACCGCAAAGATTGCTTCGGTTTTTCATAGAAAAGAGGAGAAGGTAATTACTGCTCATTTTCATGAGTCTACGCATAAAGCAACTGACCGGGATGAACGATCAATTCCAGAGGGCACTTGGACCAGAAACCTTTACCATCTAGCCTCTAATCTTGATTTTTATCGAGTTGGGATTTGGGATACCAGAATAAATAGTGGTGTTCTAGAAGTGAAGTACAAAAACATCAATCTGGGGAAATTTTTCTAATCTTTTGAAGTTATGCTGATAGTTAAAATGTAGTGAAGTTATGACCAAAATGTCTCACCTAAACCAGAAACAAATATATCTGAGTAGAACCTACTTTGAAGTATATAATTAAAATGTCACTGATTAAGGTGTCACATCGGAGGCTAAAACATGGGAAAGAAAGATAGTAAGTCGATTCGTCCAAAAAACATCAAGGCAATTAAAGAAGAAAAGAGTGAGGGCTTGCCTTTGCTTGCTCAGAATCAGCCTAAGTTGCCTCCGGAAGTAGAAAAAAAGCTGGAAGCGCTGAAAGGCAAGTTGGATACGTTTAAAACAAAGGTCTTAGACAAATTTGGGGATTACATTGTCGGAATTGCTCTTCTCCCTCCTAAGAAGATGCTTCCCAAGTCGGACGAGATTCCCGAAACTGCTGCTCCTAAAGAAGAAAGTGAGGATAAAAGTAAAGAAGAAAAAGCGGGCGAAGAACAAAAAATGAACTTTCTGGTTCTGGTTGATGATACTACCAGCCAAAAAATGTCTAAAGAAGAGCTTCACCAAAAGTTTTCGACCATAGTTACCAGCTTGGCTAAAGAGATAGACAAAAACTTTGAGCCTCAGAGCGTCTTATTAACTGATTTATGGCAGGACTGCTACGATGCCAAATATGAATTAAATAAGCTTATTTCTCTGAGTGCCCCCATCTATGATACCGGAATGTTAGCAGCGATTAAGATTTCCGAAGTGCATAAGTCTATGGTCATTAAAAAATTTGACAAGTACATTCTAAGTTATGTATTGGCTGGCTCCCTGACTCAGGGGAAAGCCACTCCTACTTCTGATATTGATGTCTGGATCGTTATCGACGATACCGATGTCAAGAAAATGACCCGGGTAGAGCTTAAAGATAAGCTAAGAGCAATTATAATCGGGATGGGCATCGAGGCGGGGCAGCTTACCGGAATCCAGAACAAGCTTAATATCCAGGTATACATCCTAACTGATTTTTGGGAATCGCTGAAAGAAGCTAATCCAATCATCTTTACTTTGCTGAGAGATGGAGTCCCTTTTTATGATCGTGGCATCTTCATGCCTTGGAAGCAGTTGTTAAGGATGGGTCGCATTAAGCCGAGCAGGGAGGCAATTGATTTGTTTATGAGTACCGGAGAGCAAACCATC
>JACRPJ010000096.1 GCA_016213985.1 Candidatus Woesearchaeota archaeon | reverse complement strand
TGAAGTTCCCCAGGAAATCAGCGACTTGGGAGTGTTGCTTTATTCTGGGATGTCTAAACTCAAAGCACTAATGCTTAATTTTGTCTCAGCGCTTATTGCGATAGTCGGAGCGGTTTTGGGACTGGCTATTGGTGCACATTCAGAGAGATTTGTAGTTTTGATTATTCCCTTTGCTGCCGGCGGTTTTATTTATATCGCCGGATCAGACCTGATTCCTGAGCTGCACAAAGAATGTTACCTTAAAGAAAACTTCTGGAAAGAATCCCTATGGTACTTACTAGCAATGATTTTAGGAATGGGACTGATGCTAGCATTAACTTGGCTAGAGTAAAAACAGGTGATCAAAGAGTCAGATAATTAGCTGCCCATAACATTCCACGATCACCGGCATAGAAAGGCGTCCTAAATGGCTTAACTCTCTCCCCCTCCACCGAAAGAACTTCTGGATAACCCAAATATTTTTCAATTAACTCGGTGTATTTCTTCTTATAATCCTCCGCCTGCCATTTATCCAATTTCTGAATAAGCCTAATATACAATGGTCCCATATGTGTCCATATTACATTACTTTCATAATTATATAAGAAGTACTCCTGGAGAATAAAACGTACCTTTCTCCTACTAGCAGTATACTTTAAGGGAAGCGGCTGGTCTAGTTCCGCAACCTGAATCATATTCATTGCCGAGCGAAACTTATCTTCATCGCTAACGATGCCGAGAGCAAATGGAAAGATATTAGCATCTCCTGCTATATATTCCTGCTTGCTCAAATCATCATAAAAATATTTGCCATTCCAAAAATGCTTAACAATTAGTTTCGGATAGTCATACTGCTTGAACGGATTTACTAGTCCAATCATACTTCTTAAATCCTTAGCCAACAAGGCAATCATGCAATTGTCATAGCAAGAACTGGTTCTTACCGAAAAATCTTTCATAGAAGAAACATGTAGGTTCGGCTTAACTAAACCTATCTCTACCGAGACCACCTCGTTAAACAGTTTTTGTATTTCTTTGTTTAAAAAATCCCTATACGCCCCATAATAAAACCTAGATAATTTAATACTATGAATCAGCCAAGGCAGAGAATCTACTGCCCGGGTAGGAAAATCAAAAGGCTTCCCGCCAGGGGTGATGGTGGTGGTAATTCTATCTGCTTCCACGAAACGGTTTAGTGCATACTTAAGAGTTTGCTTCACTTTCTGCTCGTATCCCAACTTTAGCAATGAAATGGTACACCAGCCGAAATCCCGAGTCCAGAACTGGGGGAAATTAGTGGTAGACACCTGAAAGAACTGTCCGTTCCAACAATCCTTGACAATCTTACGGCAGATTTGATTAGCGTTGCCGGCATACTCCCGTGGTTTAAAGCGAGCTTTCCAGCTGGCAAGAAAAATCCGCGTTCCTTGAATAAGGTACTCCATAATCCGAGTCATAAAGTTTTTCAGGGGAGGAAGGGTTTAAATATTTATTGGAAGAGGAATGTTTATTAAGGAAAGATAATAAAAGAATATACCCAGGTGAGGTTTAAACCTAGATGAACATCAAATTCTCTTTGGGAAAGTGTAAGACTAGGGCAGCTTACTCTGCGAAGTTGCAGCAGAAAGGCAAGTTGGACCTGATTAAGATTAAAAACAAATATACCTTAATCCTCGAAACCCCTCTTCTGCTAATAATCAAGCTTAATAACATCGAAATCATTGTCCATTCTCATGGAGAATTAATATTTAAAAGATGTAGCGACCTAGAGTGGATGGAAAAAGCAGCCCAAGAGATTTATGAAATGGGACTAAAATAGTGCTACTTATACTTTAACGGAACGAAACTAAACGCTCCATGCTCGCTTATTTCCAGCTTCTCTTTTCTCTTTATCACCCTCATCATCACCTCAGACCCAAAACGGGTCCTCGGAATTACCATGATTCCGCCCTCTTTTAATTGCTCCACCAAAGGAGGAGGTATTTCCGGAGCACCGGCAGTGACAATTATTTTATCAAAAGGAGCTTCCTTTACATATCCATTATATCCATTAGCATGAATTACCTGCACGCTCCTGATTCCCGCCTTCTTAAGATTACTTTTTGCTTGCCTAACTAATTCTTCCACTATTTCCAGCGAGAATATTTCTCCTTTATCTCCTACTAACTGTGACATAACTGCAGCATTATACCCAGAGCCGGCTCCTACTTCCAGAATTTTGTCTCCTGGTTGAATATCCAGCAACTGAATCATAAACGCTACGGTATAGGGTTGGCTGATGGTCTGCTCGCTCCCAATAGGAAGGGGAATATTTTCATATGCCAAATGCACCAAATCTGGAGAGACAAAAAGTTCCCTATCTACTGATTCTACTGCTCTCATCACTTTTTCTGCTATCCCTTGGCAGCGCAATTCCTCTAGCAGAAGAGCTTTTTTGCTAACCATGAGCCAGTTATAACCCTGGGATTTAAAAGGTTATATAGAGAAATGCGTTAATTAGTGTAATTAATTTACGCATTTCTAATACAAGAAATGGAGTGCACCCCTAAAAGCTTCGGCTTTCTGTACTTTAATATGCGTCGTGAAAATGCGGGAAGCATAACATCAAATAAAATATGAACGCCCCAGATCGGATTCTCACATAAGTGGCTTTGCCACTTATCAACCCCAAAGCTGCGCAAAAGAATAAAACGCCCCAGGTCAGATTTGAATTCGTCAATTTTGCTTTAATGCAAAACTTCTGACGACCTAATGGTTAACAGCCATTCGCTCCAACCAGGCTAAGCAACTGGGGCAACAAGCAAATCAAGAGGCAATTTATAAAGATTTCCAGTATGTTAATCATGAACTCGTGACCTTTTGTCGATCTTGGCTACAAGAACCACCTTATCATCTTCTTTTACCCTATACAAAGCCCGATAATAGCCGATTCGATACCTGAACACTTTATCGCCCTCTCCCTTTCTAAGAATTTAGAATCACTCGGAAAGGGGTTGACAGAAAGGTTTATCAGCCTTTTTTCTATCCGCTCTCTTAACTGCTGGTCAAGTCTAACCAAGAAACTGTCCACTTTTTGTGACAAATGAACCTGGTAGATATTACACCAACCTCTTGGTCTTCCCTTCTCTGTATTCTTTCCCTGCCTCTTTTAAGCAGAGACAATCGTCAGCATTAAGCTTATCCTTTTTCTCCAGACTGCCAAGATGTTTCTTTATATAATCTAAATCAGAGCGAATAGCCTTTAGTTCTTCCATAATTTGTTTCACTTCTGTGGCCGTGCTTTTAAAAGAGAAGCCAGTTATAAATACTTTTCGGCAACTTTTTAAATCAAAGAGCGATAACAGAGACAGTCCCATGCAAATCTCCCCCGGAATAGAAATAATTGGGCTCTCTCTATGGATTGAAGAGAAAAAAGTGCTGATAGTCAGCGATCCGCATATTGGCTATGAAGAATATCTGCAGCAGAAAGGAGTGCTCCTGCCTAAGTTTCAGGCGAAGGCCATTATCACGGAATTGGAGAAGATTCTCCAAAAAGTCTCTCCAAAAACTATCATTATTAACGGAGACCTTAAGCACGAGTTCGGCACTGTTTCCAGACAGGAGTGGAAAGAGGTGCTGCAGCTGATAGATTTTCTGCAGCAACATTGCTGTGAATTAATATTAGTCCGAGGGAATCATGATATAATAATAGGGCCGATTGCCAGCAAAAGAAATATTAAAATAGTGGATAAGCAGCTCATTAAAGACATTCTCATCATTCATGGAAACAAGCTAATCAAAACTCCGGCTAAACGGATCATCATCGGACATGAGCATCCCGCGATAAGTCTGCGGGAAAATGCCAAGACCGAAAAATACAAGTGCTTCTTAAAAGGGAAGTGGAATAACCAGGAACTAATAGTAATGCCTAGCTTTAATCCGTTACTGGAAGGGACAGATTTAATAACCGAAAAACCACTAAGCCCATTTTTGGAAGACCTATCTAACTTTGAAGTATTTATTGCTAGCGGCAGCGAGGTGTTCCATTTTGGGAAATGGGGAATAACTGGATGAACAGTACAGAAAAATAGGCATTGGGCAGTTAATGATACATAAAGAAATCCTCCCAACACCAAATTTTAGAGGTTTTACCCTCTAAAATCATCGGTGTTTTTCCGTTTTCTGACTTCATTAAATTGTTA
>JACRPJ010000093.1 GCA_016213985.1 Candidatus Woesearchaeota archaeon | reverse complement strand
AGATGCTGGTAAATGTAATAAAAAGTGAAAGATTTGAAAAAGGAATGGAAGATGTAGGAATCATCAGTGAATTGTTAGGAGTGGATTTCTTTCTATTAATGCACGATCCTAGAAGAGTAGACCGCTTCCTTAATCGGATTTATTTTGAGCGCATGGGAACGTGGAGAACGGAAATATTTCCCCATTACACTAATATAGTAAAAGAAGAGAAGCGGGCAAAGACTTATTTTTACCGAGAAAAAGAAAAAAGGTTTCCCATCCCCACACAGAGAGGGCTACTCCGAGAAGTCTATAAAGTGTATATTCCCTTAGGAAAATTTTTTCATGAGGAGATTAACCTTTTCCTAAAAGACCAGGGGGGGATATTAAACTCTTTTTTTGACTACGTAGATCAACATAAAAGCGATCCTTTGAGGAACTATTTTCTTACCAAATACGAAGAAGCCATGTTTGAGTGGATATATGAAGATTACATGTATTACTGCCACACCCGGAATCACTACCACCAACTTAAGAAGAAACTTAAAGTAGGAAAAACCGAGGGCTTGGAAGAAAAATTAAAAACAATTTACCAAGAATTATCCGCCAAAGTATGGCAAAATAAAGATGGGTTGCTGATGAGAAAACTAAAAGAAGCGAGAGTGAACCAGAGCCTACTGGCAAATAGGTCTCTGGAAGGAAGCCTTAGAGAATGGCAAGAACTATTCAATTATTGGCTAAAAAAGACCAATCAAGAAAAGAGAATCAAAGCAGTGTACAAAGTAACCACCAAGGAACTGGATAAAAAATTTGATGATGTTTACGATGGTTTAAAGAAGTATCTGTCAGAACATGGATTAAAAGTAGTTCTGGTTCAGAACAATTTTGCTTATGTGCAAGGGAAAAGAGAAGATTTAACCTCCGCAGGCTGCCCTTTTATTCTATTAGAGCAACTGGAGAAAGTCTATCTCACTGAGCATCCCTCTCACCGTAGGAAAGAACCAGAACTAAGCAGGAAAAAAGTTTATTATCCGCCTTTAGGGTTCTGGGAAGGACTTAAGGAAGAAGAAGATCCAACTTACCGGTTAACCACTTTTGAAATGAAGAGTTACGCTAACTTTATTGAAAAAATATTCTTGGGGGACCAAGCTGGCGCGATTGAGGACCTCTTCTGGGATTTAGATACCATCAGAAGCAAAAAAGCAGACTTAAAAGACCTGGTATGGTACAGCAAAAAGAAAGCGCGTTATCATGCTTTTGAAGATGGAGAAAAAATCTGGTTCCATTGCTGGGATTTGAGAGAAATGAAATTTGATGAAGGGAAGGAAAAAAACTATCTGCTGATAGAAAAAAAAGGGAAAGAAGAAAAGCTATATCTGGAAAAAGATGAAAAAAAGGAGAGACATTATTTTATTGAAAAGGACAAAAAGAGAGTAAAAGACGAGTTTCTGAAAGGAAGATACCTGGAAACGGAAAAGAAGGTTTACATCATGAATATCGAAGAGCTAAAGGTAGATTGGAATAAGTATAGAGATAGAATTGGGAAGAGAGCAGAAATACTGCTAGAGCCGATTGTGGGAATAAACTATGCGCGGAAATTAGTCCGGGAAGGGCTAAACTCAGAAGGAGAAAAGCTATTTGCTGAAATAAAAGAAAAGTTTGGTAATTATACCCTTATTTAAACATATGCCTGCTGTTTGTTCCTTTTGATGATAGAAGAGATTGGATTTGAGGGATTCGTTGTTGCCGTAGTTGCCAAAATGGTTTATTAACTTTGAAGTGGTATTTAAACAAAAAGTAAAAATATTAACTCAATCACCCAAAGAATTGATTTGTATTAACAACGGTTAATTTATCTCCAAAAGCCTTATAAAAACTCTCCTTTTTAGGCAAAAAGTATTTAAAGAGATGGTGTGGGGCTGTAGTGTAGCTTGGCTATCACTAGCGGTTTGGGTAGAAATCAAGAAACCGCTGAACCCCGGTTCGAAAGGCAGCAAAACCTACCTACGAAAGTCCGGGCAGCCCCACTCATAATTACCAAGCGAGGTTAGGAATGTCATCGGTTAAACGGTTTGGCGCTCGGTATGGGAGAAAACCAAAAGCAAAGTTTGCTCTGATTGAATCCTTACAGAGAACTAAGTATAGGTGTCCCTATTGCAATAAAGAGAGGGTTAAGAGAGTAGCCATGGGAATCTGGTGCTGTAAGAAGTGCAATGTAAAGTTTGCGGCTCGAGCATATACTATCACTAAAACCGAGACCAGTGCAACTAAAGGTGCCTAAAATGTATTATGTGTGTTTTGAATGCGGAAAGAAGGTAGAAGATGAATATATCGCTAAGATAAGATGTCCTTACTGCGGTGGGAAAGTGTTGTACAAAGATCGCCGAACCGTAGTTAAAGTGAAAGCTAAATAGGAGTGAGAATGGCTTCTTCAAAACTTAATCAGCTACAACTGTTGCAACAGAACTTACAAAATATTTCTTTACAGAAGCAGCAGCTCCAAAATCAAATAGTGGAAGTGGATTCAGCTCTGGCTAGTCTTA
The DNA here is from genome assembly GCA_016213985.1 of Candidatus Woesearchaeota archaeon. GTDB lineage: Archaea > Nanobdellota > Nanobdellia > Woesearchaeales > GW2011-AR9 > JACRPH01. The sequence continues at coordinate 4,998 of JACRPJ010000093.1, read as the reverse complement.
AAACCACCGATAAAGCCTACAAGATAGTAGGTAAAGTCATGTTAGCTATCTCTAAGCCTGATTTGGTCAAAGAGTTGGAGCAGCAGAAAGAGATTGCTGAAATTCGTCTTAAAAATTTTACTCAGCAAGAAGATAAACTTCAGCAGGGTTTTGAGGAGCTCCAACTAGAAGTGATGAAAGAGCTCCAACAGGAAAAGAAAACCGAGAAGAGAAGCAAGTAGGTTATTTAGAAAACAGAGAATTGGGCACGTGTAATATATCCCCCTGTTTGGTTTTTATTTTAGTTTCTAAAAAGCCTATTTTTTCTACTCTACCAGATACCTCTTGAACGATCACATTCCTACCTTCTTTTATTTTTCCTGCTTTTTTTAGTATAACTCCCCCATATAAATTAGGAAGAACATCCTTAATTCCTACCATAAAGGAAAGGATTATCAGCATTAATACGACTCCCACAATGATATAAACCACAATTGATCTTATTCCCAATTGGTCCAAGAAGAGTATGATAGTTACAAAGTATATTAGATATGACAGCAATGAGCTCAGAGCTGATTCTAAGTTCAAGCTCATGCCTACTTTAGTAGCTATCCAGTTAGTTCCCAATTCTTTAAGCGAGCGGTACAGAAGCTTCTTAGCTATTATTCCTAGTACTAATCCCCCGAGGAGTATTACTATGGCTACCACTCCATTATAAAAGTATGGTTCTAAGTAGTTTACATTCAAACTGACCACGAGAGGAGATATCTCCATAGAGTTTATAAAAATTACTGAGCGTTAGGTTCTGTCCCAATCAGACCCGCCCCTGCCTTCGCCGCTCTCTCGTAGCATAACCGACAAGAGCGTAGCTTACCTTCTTGCTAGCAAAGCTTGGCTCAGGCAGGACTATCTGGCAGGGTCTCGGGACAGAGCCTGAGCGTTAATTCATGGTTGCGCCTCTCCAAAATCAGAAATAATTAAAAATCTCTACAGTAATTTCTAGATAATGGTCGATTACGAGAGCAAGATTAAGGAATTAGAAACCGAGTTGTCTAAGACTAAGTATAACAAAGCTACTCAGGGACATATAGGCTTAGTTAAGGCCAAGATAGCGGTGCTCCGAGAGAAACAGCAGGCCCGAATTAAGGGAAAGACGGGAAGATCTGATTATGGGTATAACATACGTAGAGCAGGGGATGCTACAGTACTGCTACTAGGTTTTCCTTCCGCAGGTAAGTCTACTATTTTGAATAAGCTTACGGGGGCTAGTTCAGAAGTAGCTCCTTACGACTTTACCACTCTTTCGGTAATCCCGGGAATTATGGAGTACCGCCAGGCAAAAATCCAAATTTTAGATGTTCCGGGAGTGGTTACTGGAGCAGCGTCGGGAAAGGGAAGGGGAAGAGAGGTCTTGGCAGTAATAAGGACGGCTGATTTGGTAGTTATAATTGTGGATATTAATCATCCAGAGCATCATCCTGCTCTTCTTAGAGAAGTGTGGGAAGCAGCCATTCGTATCAACAAACCCCGTCCAGAGGTATATGTCAAAAAGACCGCCAGAGGAGGAATACAAATAGGCAAAACGGTGAACTTGGAATTAAGTAATGATGCTTTGGCACAAATGTTGCGTGAGTTCAGAATAAATAATGCCCAAATATTAATACGAAGTGTTATCGATGCAGATGATTTTATTGATAGTATTGAAGGAAACAAAAAATATCTTCCCGCTATAACCTGTCTAAGCAAGACCGACTTAGTCACTGCAGATAAAGTGGAAAGAATCAAGAAGGAATTAAATGTGGATATTGCTATTTCCGCCGAGCAGGACCTTAACGTAGAAGCGCTGAAAGAGTTGATATTCAAAAAGTTAAATTTTATTCGGGTATATATGAAAGAACCACGCCAGGAAGCAGACCTGAACGAGCCCCTGATATTACCCTATAATTCTACCATCAAGGATGTTTGTAATAAAATACATCGTGCTATGGCGGATAAATTTAAATTCGCCCGGGTGTGGGGAACCTCAACTAAATTTCCCGGCCAGAAATTAATGCTAAATCATATTCTTAAAGATGGAGATGTTTTGGAGTTGCATGTGAGGTAATAAGGTGTGCGGAATAATTGGTATCTTTCAAGATAAAAAAGCAAATAAAAAGATTAAGCTAGCTCTCTCCTTGTTAAGAAATAGGGGTAAAGATGGATTTGGAATTTCCTCTGAATGCAGAAGCGAATATAAGAAGAGGCTGGGAGAATTTTCTGTTTTTGGGGATAGCAACTTATTAGGGCACACTTTGCATTCCATAGTAGGGTTTGTTTCCCAACCATTGAGGAGAAAGGGGCTTTTAGTAGCTAACTGCGAAATTTATAACTGGAAAGATCTAGCTAAAAAATATGATTTTAAAGTTAATAACGATGTGGAATTACTTCTACAATTTCTGGATAAATTTGGAGTGGCCGATTCAAGATTAGAAGAGCTGGACGGAGTGTATGCTTTTGCATATTGGAGAGAAGGGAGGGTTTACTTAGCAAGAGATCTTCTAGGGGTTAAGCCTGTCTGGTACGTTGGGAATAAAGGCTTTGCTTTCGCCTCAGAAAAAAAAGTACTGGAACGGCTGGGTTATCAGAACGTTGAAGAGTTAAATCCCCGGCAAACTTTGATATACACCATTACCCAAAATAAGTTCTCTTTTGCACGTAGGCGTTTTTTTACCTATCTGCCTGAACATCAAGGAAGTAAAGAAGAAATCAAGAAAAAATTAGCGGGGTTATTAAATCAGGCTATTGTTAAAAGAATCCCGGAGAGGAGGTTCGGCGTGCTCTTCTCGGGAGGAATTGATTCTGCTTTTATCGCTAGGATATTAGCACAGAAAAGTTGCAAGTTTAATTGTTATCTAGCAGTTTTGGACAATAAAGAAATTGTTCCCAGCGACCTAATGTATGCCCAGAAAGCTTCTAGGGAATTAGGATTAAAATTAATGATTAGAAAAGTTAAGTTAAATGAACTAGCCACCTATCTTCCCGAAGTTGTCTCTCTAATTGAAGATACTAATGTAGTAAAAGTGTCAATAGCTTTGACTCTTTATCTCGCCTGCGAGAAAGCAAAGAAAGATGGATGTAAAGTAATTTTTTCTGGTTTAGGGAGCGAAGAAATATTTGCAGGTTATGAGCGACATAAGTATTCATCTAACATTAACCAAGAATGCATTTCCGGATTAATCAAACTCTACGAGCGAGATTTGTACCGTGATGATGTCATAACTATGGCTAATAATTTAGAGTTGCGTCTGCCGTTCTTAGATAAGAGTCTGGTACAATATGCCCTAAAAATTCCGCAGAAGTATAAATTGACTAAAGAATATAATAAATTGATTCTGCGGGAGATTGCTCTGGAGAGTGGAATTTCCAAAGAAATCGCTTTCCGAAAGAAAGTAGCAGCTCAATATGGCTCTCGAATAGATTGGGCTCTCGACAAATTAGCTAAGAGGAATAAATTTTTCTCCCGTTCTGCTTATCTTCAAACTCTTTATCCCTCCCCGAACTTGAAGCTAGGGGTATTGTTTTCTTCAGGAAAGGATTCTACTTATGCCGCTTTAATTATGCAGCGGCAAAATTACGAATTAAGCTGCTTAATCACGGTAAAATCAGAGAATAAAGATTCCTATATGTTTCATACTCCCACAATTGACTTAGCGCAGTTGCAAGCCAAAGCGATGGGACTTCCATTGGTGATGCATCACACTAAAGGAGAAAAAGAAGTAGAATTGCGGGATTTAGAATGGGCTCTAAGAGAGGCTAAGGAAAAGTATCACATCAATGGAGTAGTAGCTGGGGCCTTATTCTCTACTTATCAAAGGGATCGGATCGAAAAAGTATGTGACCGGCTGGGATTGAAAATATTTTCTCCCCTCTGGCATAAACCTCAGGAGCAGGAGATGCAGGAATTACTGTCAAATGGATTTAAGTTCATATTTACCGGAGTAGCGGCAGAAGGACTGGATAAATCCTGGTTAAATAAGGTAATCACCAAAGAAGATGTAGAAACATTGAAGAAATTGAAAGACAGATTAGGGATTAATATTGCTGGAGAGGGGGGAGAAACAGAATCATTGGTATTAGATTGTCCATTGTTTAAAAAGAAATTAGTAATAAAAAAAGCAGAAGTTTTTGAAGAGAGCAGGAACGTAGCCAGATTGGTGGTCAAAAATGCAAAATTAGAAAATAAACCGTAGCCGGCTATTCTTCCGCAACCTTTTTAAACGCACGGAATTCCATCATTTTTTACTGGTGGTTTTCAACATGTTACCTTATCCAAAACAAAGTCAAATGAAATCTACTAAAGAAATCAGAGTCCCCGACAAGATTATTGACCAAGTCATCGGTCAGGAAGAAGCCGTAAATATGATCCGGAAAGCGGCTTTACAGAGGAGGCATGTCTTATTAATTGGAGATCCGGGGACGGGAAAAAGCATGTTGGGATTAGCTCTGGCCGAGCTATTGCCCAATTCGGAGCTAAAGGATCTGGTTTCTTACCACAATCCTAATGATGAGAATAATCCTCTGATCAAAGAGTTTAAAGCTGGAGAAGGCCGAGAGGAAGTTAAGCGTTACTTGCTGGAATCCACTCGGGGAATGAAGAGCAACAATTTTCTACTGTTCTTGGTAGCAATAGTAACTTTTATCGCTCCGTGGTGGGTGCGTTATCATTACCAGTCAGATTTAATGTTCACTGCTTTTTTCTTGGGAGGAATGCTGTTCCTGGCGGCTTTTGCCATCATGATGAGCATGGGACAAAGAATGTTCAAAGCTCCCCAGGACATTACTCCAAAGTTAATCGTGGATAATTTTGGAAAGAAGCAGGCTCCATTTTATGATGCTACGGGAAGTCATGCTGGCGCACTACTCGGCGATGTGCTTCACGATCCGTTTCAAAGTGGCGGCTTAGGCACTCCAGCTAATCTAAGAGTAGTGGCAGGAATGATCCATAAAGCGCATATGGGGGTTATATTTATTGATGAGATT
>JACRPJ010000089.1 GCA_016213985.1 Candidatus Woesearchaeota archaeon | reverse complement strand
CCAAAAGAGTTGTTGTAAATAAAATAATTGGAATAAGTATTGTTCTTGTCAGTAATACGTGCATTACTAAAATTATTGTTTAAGTAAGTGTTGTTGTAAGGAGCGGTAGAAAGATTACCCAAACTAATTCCTATCGCGTAGTTAATGACATTGTTATCTATCAGATTATCATGGCCGTTTCCTAAGAACAATAAGCTACTGCCAAAGGTATTGCCACGTATAATATTATTCGTAGCATTGCCTCCTATTGCTACGTCAAAATTATTACCGCCCCAATAGTTGCAATTACTGTTTAATATCGAGATGCCTGTACCTTGGAGGTTCATACAATAACCGGTAATGTTGCTTCCGAAAGTGATGTTCCTGATTGTTCCTCCACTACCTTCTAATTGTAGGTTATATTGACTAAAGCCAGTACCAAAATTGTCTAAAAACCCATTTTCCAAAGTAAAATTAGAACTAAATACGCGGATGCCATAACGAAGAGTTGAAAGATTAGCAGTAATATTAGTATTATTAATTACCACAGAAGAATTGGCATTGAATATAAAGTAAGTGTTGTTGGTTACAAAGTAAAGTATAGAGCTATTGATGTTTAGAGTGGCGTTAACAGTAACAGTAAAATTATTATACAGGCTTAAGGTAACGTTGTTTAGGGTTAAGTTCCCAATAGTATCAACAGTTAAAGTGCCATTAACGAGGATGGTCTCGCTATTACAGGTAATCGAAGAATTTACCGTCCAATTACTTCCATTATACAGCCCACCACAGTAAGTCACTCCCAAAGTTCCGTTCGTCGTATAATTGCTAAATCTGCTAACGTTGGCAAGGAGTATTCCCGTAGCCGAGTTATAGCTGATGTTACACAAGGCAGTATTATTATCACACCTTACTCCAGCTTTAAGCAGTTGAGCAGTTCCACTACTCCAGTTTAAGCCATAAAAAGTCAATTGAGCGGAAGTATTGAAATTGATTAAATTACCTAAACTATTGGCTAAGCCCAGAAGGTTACTCTGGACGAATACACCACTGCCAATCCATAAATCTAGTTGACCTAATCCAGAAGTGCTGAAATTCTTCTTATACCACCTTATCTCCCCAAAAGAGTTGTTGTAAATAAAATAATTGGAATAAGTATTATTGGAATCAGTAATGGCTCCATTACTTATGTTATTGTTCAAAAAAGTATGGTTATAAGCAACAAGATTTCCATTACTAACCGTTAAAGAATTAGTGATGTTATTGTTATCAATTAGGTAATTGTGAGTGCCATTATAGACTATTATTTGGTATAGAATATTGCCACGTATGGTATTTTCACTAGAACTAGCACCTAGTGCTAGAGTGTTATTAAGGCATCTGCTGTTTAGTACTGAGATATTTGTTCCTGCGACAATTATAGAATAAGCACCAGTGTAATTGCTTCCAATAGTAATGTTCCGTACCGTTCCCCCACCTCCTGCTAACCCCAGACCGTTATAAGCGCCTAGACCAGTCCCCAGATTATCTACTATGCCATTTTCCAGCGTAAAGTTGGCAGTGGATATAGTAATATCATAGCGATAAGTAGAGACATTAGCAGTAATATCGGTATTATTGATTACGGCATTAGCATCAGAAGTAAATGTAAAGAAAGTATTATTGCCACCAAAATAAATAGTAGAATGGTTGATGGTTAGAGTAGAGCTAACTGTAAAATTATTCTGCAGGTTTAAGGTAACGTTGTTTAGGGTTAAGTTTCCTTTAGCAGAAATAAGAGAAGAGTTCTTAAACGTAGTGTAATAACTTCCTTCTGACGCTATCTCTAATGTAGTAGGCTTGTTTACCCAGCTCCCACTTACGTTAAAAACCAATTCTACTGCGTTCCCTGAAGCATTATAATAAACTGTAAAATTGCCATTGTATTTACTATCCTTACCCGTTACATTTCCGCAGGTGATGTTTCCACTTCCAGAAAGGGTATAATAGTCATAATCTGCTAGAGTTTCATTGTAACAGCCATAAGTCATCCCCCCAAAATAGCCCCAAGTGAAATCATCACCACCATCCCCGCTAAGCACATTATTGTCTAAATTTATTAAATATGACCTATTAACATTATCAGAATTATTGGTAAACACCTGTATTCTGTGGGTGCTTTGGTTCATAACGATTTTGAATACATAGTTTGCTCCAGAGTCCCAATCCTGAGTGTATTGCGTAGGTGTGTCGGGATTTAAGTCAGGAATGGTAGCAGATATCGCTGTAGAATTGCTCCTTAAATCGTAAGCAGAGCGACTGGAAGAGCCAAACTGGGTTACTGCGGTATCGGAATCGTCCCTAACGGTTAAAGTGCCATTAATTGGAAGAGTCTCATCACTGCAAGTGATGGAGGAATTTATGGTCCAATTGCCACCTAAATAATTGCCAGCGCAGTTGCCGCCAGCCTGAATAATAATTTCTCCCTCAGCTATTATTGCGCCGGTAAGAAAACTTGCTGCTTTGTATTCAAGACCAATTATGATATTAGAATGTCCATCTCGAGCGGAACCATCACCTGTTTTAGAGAATAAAGCCAGTACGGAAAAAGTCAGTGCTGCTAGGAGCATTAAGCCCAACAATATTTTTACCGCTTTCTCGTGTTTAGTCTTTATCATTCTCTTCCAGTTCTTTTTCTTACCTTTCGTATCTTCTCAGCACTTTATCGTAAACATCCAGCAGTTCGTTGATTTCTTTTATTCTGATGGAATAATATTTGTAGATGCTCTCTTTTCTCACGGATAAAAACCCCAGGTCGTACAATAACTGTAGATGACGGGAGGCGAGAGAAACAGATATATTGATCCGCGCAGAGATTTCTTTGACCGTTAACTCCCGATTGGAGAGAAGGCGGAGAATGGCTCTTCTGGAGCCAGCACTGATTGCCCTAGCCAACCTCTCCTCTTTTTCTTCCATCACCGCGAAAATGTTCCTGTCCTTTTTAAAGTTTACTATTCATACAGTTGAATGATTATGAAAGTATTCTACCAAAAAAAAGCGCTCTTTCAATTACTCTTTCCTCACCTTAGCCATTATTTCCTCTTTAATCTCAGCAAGGGAGCAATGCTTAGGTTTGAACCTTTTCAGGGCTTCCGAGTCGGCTAAGTCTACTTTGCTTAGGTATACTAACACTTTCTTGTCTTTTCCTAGCTTCTTAAGCAGTTGCTCCTGCTTCTCTACAGAATACCCTCCCTGCTCACTTAAATCGAACACGAAGAGGACTAAGTCGGCTAATTCCTCTAGGACCAGTTCTGCCTGCCTCTCGATAAGATTCATTTTGTCCGGCCGAGCCAGGGTTCCGGGGACGTCTAAAACTTGGATCATCTCTTCTCCTATTTTGAGATAACCCGCATTAATGGACTTAGTAGTAAAGGCATAAGCAGCCACTTCTGCTTTGGCAGTGGTTAGTTTATTTAACAAAGTAGTCTTTCCCACATTGGGAAATCCGTAGATACACACGGTAAACAGGTCTTTAACGTCGGGATAAGTGCGCATAATCTTCCTGGCTGCTTCCAAATACTGTAGATTTTTGTCTATTTGTTTTACCACCGAAGAAATACGTCCATAAAATTCCCTGGAAACCTCTCCAATGTGGAAGCGATTCTTTTCTTGGTTAATTTTACCCTTATACCCGCGTTGGAGAAAACTTATTTTGCCGATGGCCCACCTCATCGCCCCAAAAGATTGTTTAAACAGAGGAAAATCCAGAGTGAGGTGCATTAATTTCGTATTAAAAGAAGGTAATTTCTCCGTTTCAGGAAAATCCCGGAGAATCTTATTCAGGTGAGAGGTTAAAACATCATTAATAATAGCTATCTTCAAACTCTCCTTTCGCTTTATTGCTTTAAGAACATCTCCTCTCATCTCATTGGCTTGAGCTTTCTCCCGTGCTTTGCGAAAAGCTAGATCTAATAGCTTCTTGCTGCTTTCGACCGGAGGAATAGTTTGAAAATTCATCTTAAAGAGAAAAAAGAAGCCCTTTTTATTAAATTTGCTTAAAATTAACCCAAGACCCCTAAAAACACTTAGGAATAAAGAGTAATTATATTTCTTCCATTTTCTTTAGACTT
>JACRPJ010000005.1 GCA_016213985.1 Candidatus Woesearchaeota archaeon | reverse complement strand
TAAGCCCCCCACCAGCTCTTCCGTTGCCCCTTTTGCAAACCCCTCTGCCTTAAATTTGGTAACTAGCCCGTGAACCAGTACGCCAGCAACAAGCGAAGCTGCAAAATAATAAATCAAAGTCATCAGGTCAGCATTAACTCCTAGAAACACATAAAGCACCCAAAATGCCGTTACAGTAATAATGCTTTTCCCTTTGAAAATATACAGCGCAGTAAAAAACAGGAATAACGTGCCTACGAATACCACTAAAACAGTGCTCTCAAAAAAACCGGTAAAAAAGGCAAACAATCCGGCAATGAACAAGACAAATCCGGGATCTTTGATGGCATCAAAAGCAGAATCAGCAACTTGTCGGCTACCCTCCCATACTGCTCCCTGTACTGCTGTTCCCGCAGCACTGGCAACATTAGCCGCACTCCCTGCCACTTTAGTCATCGCCGGAGCAGAAGCCTTGACAGCGCTTTTTAACCCGCCGGTGCTTTTTCGGAACAGGTCGCTTAGTTTCCCCATTTTACCTCTTTTTCAAACCAAAACAAAATCATAAAAGTCCGACATCAAACAGTTAATTCACTTAATCAAATCCACTTTCAACTCCCGTATGTCCATGGTGTTCCTGGGGCTAATCTTCACTGCATTGTTACCCTGGACCATATCCTCGCTTATGACCATTTCCAATGACACTCCTTTAGTATCAAACCATTCCGAATGCCCATTGACGATGATTTCTCCTTTTTTTCTCTCGGTGGGGTCAACAAACTCTAAGCGTAAGCGAACTTTATTCTCCTCCTCTTTTACTTGCTCATACTGCTCATGGGACAGTTGGAAATAATACACCGGAAAATCAAGCTCTTTCAGCTTAGATTTAATCATCACTGGAGATAAAACATAGGCTCCTTTCTCTGCTTTAAATACGATCTCATTTTCGTCTGCGTGAATAAATAAAGGAGAGAATTCGATTGGCACAATCGACAATCCACAATCGGGAATAGCATTGTATATTTCCTTTCCATTAATCGTGATCACTAACTTGCCTACTTCGCCGAATTTGCATTCAGGGTGGAACTTTAATATCACTTTTTCTAAATTTCCTCTTTCAGTATCAGAAACCAAAAATATGTTCCTAGAAAACTTACTTTCTATATCAGTAACCTCAGCGACTACTTTAATCTCTTTTAACGAGACCTCATTTGTGGACCAGAACGCCAACCCGGGAGATGAAGCACTAAACACCAACTCATTCTCTTCTTGGAGAGTGTTCTTAGGAAGGATTATAGGAACAGATGTTTTTTCTTCCACCTTGGAATTAAACACCTCTTCCCCATTCAGAAGAACAATTAATTCGCCTTTTACTTTCTCAACTTTAAAAGATACAAATGCCATTTCAGTATTCTTTAAGTCGGTGAGGCTAAACTTTAACACATTTTGCTGGTTGGAGAAAAGCCCTCTCTTAATGTAAGCAACGTTCCGCTCTGCAAGTATGATGCTCTCGGTTTGAGTGTACAACTGCACCGTTGGCAGGGGATGTTCTATTTCGTCTTCTATCAAGTAATCTAATTTCCCCGGAGATACGGTCAGCAGATTGGTTAACGTTCCGCTGCTAGTACCACTGCTTTCTGATATGCTCGGCTCTCCTAGCAACTCCGCACGCTGTTGCGGAGGGATTAGAATAATAAACATTATCAATAAGCCAGCAATTACTGCCAGCAACACCGCTGCTCCTGCTGCCGATTGCCCTCTTTGATTATTGTACACCATAAACTAGGACTAAAAATTTTGTAATATATAAAATATTCTATTAGTAAGCATAAATCCAGCCCAACCCGACTAAAAATATATAAACAAAACCGGTCATATTAAACCAATGGTTACTCTAACATACCAAGAACGCTTTAAAACTGCCAAAGGGGTATTCGATGAGTCCACTGAAAGAAACCTGTTTGAGCTCCAAAGCCGGGGTTTCTTTGACCGATTGCTAAGCCCCTGGCGTATCGGTAAAGAAAGCAATGTATTTATTGCAGAAAAAGCACATAAAACAGTTATAATCAAGATTTATCGAGTGCAAAACTGCGATTTCAAGCGCATGTATAATTATATCAGGAAAGACCGCCGGTACGAATACCTCAAAAACAAGCGCCGTGACATCATCTTTTCCTGGGCGCAGCGGGAATACAAGAATCTGTTTAGAGCAAAAAAAGCCCATCTTAATGCTCCTTCGCCTATTGCTTGGAGGTGCAATATTCTAGTAGAAGAAATGATTGGAGATCAAGAGCCAGCTCCTCAACTAAAAGATGCTCAGCCAAAAAAACCTCTTAAATTCTTCAATGATATTATTCACCAGATGGGTTTACTTTATCAAAACGGCTTGATACATGGTGATTTATCTTCTTTCAACCTCCTCAACTACCAAGAGAAGCCTTACTTCATCGACTTCTCCCAAGCTACCCTTACTAATACCCCCAATTCCGAAGAGTTGCTGGAAAGGGATATTAAGAACATCCTCGCTTTCTTTATCTCCCTTGGAGTTAAAGCGGATTTTAAAGAAACATTTAAAAAAATTACTGGTAAAAATTAAACCAATGGATAAATTACCGGAAGAGAGCAGCAAGAATTATTCCAATTTCTCCTACGAATTAAGGATTCCACAAGAAAGGGTAGCGGTATTGATAGGGAAAGACGGGGAGACCAAGAAAGTGATTGAGGAACAAACTCACTGTAAGCTAGACATAACTACGGATGGAGAGGTAACCATTACCGGAGAAGATGGTCTTATGCTTTACACTGCTAAAGAAATAGTTAAAGCCATCGCTCGCGGTTTTAATCCAAAAATTGCCCTATTACTGCTTAAGACCGATTATACTTTGGAAATTATCGACATTACGGTGATTACTGGTAAAAGCAAAAACGACTTGCAGCGGCTGAAAGGAAGAGTAATCGGCAAAGGAGGGAAGTCCAGGGAAGAGCTCGAGCGCCTGACTGGGACATACATTTCCGTCTACGGCAAGACCATAAGCATTATCGGAGAGACGAACCAAGTTGCCATTGCCCACCAAGGGCTGGCTAAACTGCTGGAAGGGGCCATGCATACTACAGTTTATCGCTTTCTGGAAAAGAAGAAGAAAGAGCAGTTATTCGGATAATATTTCTTTAGCGCTCAAAGCCTAGCTAGTTAGAAAAAACATAAAAAAAAGAAAGAAAAAAAGCCTATTCAGGCTTATTGTGTAGTTGTTGTCGTAGTTGTGGCTGCGGGAGTTTCTACTTTAGGAGCCGGTGCACCAATCTTTGCATCGGTGTAGGTCGTTCCTTCTACTTCTACTTCAGCACCTTTTAACTCCTTCCATCTATTGGCAACTACTTTACCTGCTAATCTAGTATCTTCTCCAGTGTAACCCGCCACTAACATGGCAAACTTGCCCGTGGCTGGCTCGAACAACTTAATTCGGGCTTTTCCCGGAGCAAATCCATCCGTACAGACCGCTGGGTTTCCTAGCAACTTCGCCGCAATGGCGTTGACGCAGG